>NZ_JAOQKH010000010.1:0-99221 GCF_025567485.1 Porcipelethomonas ammoniilytica
ACTTCTTTCAAAAAAATTTTTTCCATTCCGTACTCGCTCTCTCTCGTTCGACAGCTTTATTATTATATCACCTCTTCCCTCTTTTGTCAACCGCTTTTTGCAGCTTTGTAGGAGTTTATAGTTTTAAATACTTTTTTAATTATAATTACATACAAATTATACAATATATTGACATAAATCTAAAATTATATTATAATTAACAGAATAATCTACATATAATCGGAGGTTTTTAAAATGATTTATGCTATACAAAATTGGATTTTCATTTTCTTCATTTATTCATTTTTAGGATGGTGCTTTGAGACCGCCTTGGTATCAATAGAAGAAAAGCGTTTTGTTAACAGAGGCTTTATACGTTCGCCGTTTTTGCCTTTATACGGATTTGGAGCAATTACAATGATTGTTGCCGGTACTCCGGTTATCAAAGACCCTGTTTTAGTTTTTATATTCGGCGCCGTTTCAGCAACTATACTTGAATTTGTAACCGGATGGCTTCTTGAAGTTATTTTTAAAACACGTTATTGGGACTACAGCGATACGCATTATAATTTTAAAGGACGCATATGCGCTGAGGCAACTTTAATGTGGGGATTTATGACATTGCTTGTCAATTATAAAGTACATGTACATATAGAGCCTATAATATTAAAATTAGATTCGCAGATTATCATGATATTAGATATTATCCTTCTTATTATTTTTATAATTGACTTTATTGCTTCGGCCAAAGCAGCTATAGATGTTAATAATATACTCAAACGTCTTACTGAAATAAAAAATGAAATTTCAGATATTAACCTTAAAATCAAAGAACAAATACGCAACAATTCAGAATCCGACGCAAAGCTAACATCATTAAAGCAAAAATTAGAGCAATTAAAATCTGAAAATATAAAAAATTCAAGTAAAATAAATTTTTTCAAGAAAAATTATTTGAATGCGCATCCAAACTCACGTTCTCTTAAGTTTAATAATGCCTTAACCGAACTTAAAATCAAAATTAATGAAAAAAAGAAAAAATAACGCTAATGTAGCCCTCTCATTAAAATGATGAGAGGGCTTTGTTAAATTTTACTTTACATTCAGCTTTTTTACAAAATTATTTAACATAGATTTTACATAATATAACTTTTCGATTTTACAATAACATTTTATAATTAAGACATAATCAGTAAAGGAGTTAATTACTATGAAAAAAATTATTTCAATTCTTATGACGGTAACAATGTCCGCATCGTTATTTACAGGCTGCGGTTCAGACAAGAGCTTTAACGCTTCAAAGGATATTACAATAGTATCCCGTGAAGACGGCTCAGGAACAAGAGGAGCATTCGTAGAGCTTTTCAGAATTGAAGAAAAAGACGAAAACGGTGATAAAATCGACAGAACAACAACGGATGCTATGATAACAAATAATACTTCCGTTATGATGACGACCGTATCGGGTAATATGTATTCAATCGGTTATATTTCACTGGGTTCGTTAAACGACACTGTTAAGGCGGTTAAAATTGACGGAGCGGAAGTTTCAGTGGAAAATGTAAAAAACAATTCCTATAAAATTGCCCGTCCCTTCAATATCGCAACTAAGGATAACGTCAGTGAAGTTACACAGGATTTCATTAATTACATCATGAGCTCAGATGGACAGCAGATCATTACCGACAACGGATATATAGGTTCGGACGACGCCGCTCCTTACAGCGGAAATACTCCGTCAGGAAAAATTGTAATTGCCGGTTCGTCATCCGTATCCCCTGTAATGGAAAAGCTTCAGGAGGCTTATCTTAAAGTAAATACAAAAGCGGAAATTGAAATTCAGACAAGCGATTCGACAACAGGAATGACATCTGCGATTGAAGGAGTATGCGATATAGGCATGGCATCAAGAGAACTTAAAGACAGCGAAATTGAAAGCGGTCTTACATCTCAAACAATTGCTATGGACGGAATTGCAGTAATAGTCAATAATGACAATCCAGCCGACGAACTGTCCAGCGATCAGGTAAAATCAATATATACAGGAGAAACAACAAGCTGGCAGGATATAATCCAGTAAAATATACGGAGGCATTTATGCATAAATATAAGGAAAAAATAATGAGCGGCGTGTTTCTTCTCGCCGCTTGTACCTCCATTATCGCAGTCATTATAATTTGTCTGTTTCTTTTTGCAAACGGAATACCGGCAATAAAAGAAATAGGTATCTTTAAGTTTATCACCGGTACTGTCTGGAGGCCGTCCAATGACATCTATGGAATACTGCCGATGATTCTGGGAAGTATATATGTAACTGCGGGTGCAATTTTAATAGGAGTTCCGATAGGTATATTTACCGCTGCATTTATGGCGTATTTCTGTCCGAAAAAAATCTATAGGGTGCTTAAACCGGCAGTAAATCTTCTTGCAGGGATACCATCGGTCATATACGGTTTCTTCGGACTTGTAGTTGTAGTTCCGTTTACCGGAAACAGTATGCTTACTGCGTCATTAATTCTTGCCGTTATGATTCTTCCGTCAGTAATAGGAGTATCGGAAACTGCCATCAAAGCGGTACCTGCAAGCTACTACGAGGGAGCGCTTGCATTGGGGGCAACACATGAACGCAGCGTATTTTTTACTGTCATACCCGCCGCAAAATCCGGTATTTTTGCCGGAGTAGTACTTGGAATAGGAAGAGCCATAGGAGAAACCATGGCAGTAATGATGGTTGCCGGAAACAGTACCGGAATTCCGAGCAGTATTTTCAAAGGAGTAAGAACTCTTACAACAAATATCGCAATTGAAATGGGATATGCTCAGGATCTTCACAGAGAAGCTCTAATTGCAACCGGAGTCGTACTGTTTGTATTTATTCTTATAATAAACATTTCATGCTCACTGCTTAAAAGGAGGAACCGGAATTGAACAGTATAAATACTCAGACAGTAAAGCAGAAATTAAAGCAATACAAAAACAAGCCTCTTTCAATTTTATTGCTGACTCTGGTAATATTGTGCTCGGCATTAACAGTGATTACACTCTTTTTTATAATCATATACATATTAATAAAGGGTATACCTCATATATCTCCAAGTCTTTTTGAATTTAACTATAATTCTGAAAACTGTTCTCTTACTCCGGCTCTTATAAATACTTTTATAACTACTGCTTTAGCGCTCCTTATATCCGTTCCACTCGGAATTTTTTCAGCAATATACCTTGTCGAATATGCTAAGCGCGGAAATAAAATCGTTGGAATAATCAGAATGACAACTGAAACGCTTTCAGGAATTCCTTCTATTATATACGGCTTATTCGGCTATCTGTTCTTTGTTGTTCAGCTGAAACTCAAATATTCAGTATTATCCGGCACTTTAACTCTTGCTATAATGATCCTTCCGCTGATAATAAGAACTACTGAGGAAGCTCTCAAATCTGTACCGGACTCATATCGTGAAGGAAGCTTCGGACTCGGCGCCGGCAAGCTCAGAACAGTATTTAAAATAGTTCTTCCTCCGGCAGTACCGGGCATACTTTCAGGCGTAATCCTTGCCACAGGACGTATTGTAGGCGAAACGGCGGCGCTGCTGTATACAGCCGGAACAGGCACAAAAGCCGCATGGAACATTCTTAAATCAGGACGTACTCTATCAGAACACATGTATCTTTTATCAAGTGAAGGATTACACGTCGATCAGTCGTACGCAACAGCAGTAGTACTGATAATTATCGTTGCCGGACTCAATGCTCTTTCATCATTTCTTGCCAAAAAAATTACGAAAGGATAAAATATGAATAAGTTTACAGTTGAAAATCTTGATTTGTACTACGGCGATTTCAAAGCGCTGAAAAATATTAATCTTAATATTGCGCCTAACGAAATCACAGCTTTTATAGGACCTTCAGGCTGCGGAAAATCCACGCTACTCAAATCAATGAACCGTATGAACGACCTTGTGGAAGGCTGTAAGATCACCGGAAAAATGCTTCTGGATAATGAGGATATTTACGGTGATATGGATACGAACCTTCTCAGAAAACGTGTAGGAATGGTTTTTCAGAAACCGAACCCTTTTCCGATGAGTATATATGATAACATAGCATACGGTCCGAGAACTCATGGTATTCGCTCAAGAGTAAGGCTAGATGAAATCGTTGAAAAATCACTGCGGGGAGCTGCAATATGGGACGAGGTAAAGGATAAGCTTAAAAAAAGTGCACTTGCCATGTCCGGAGGACAGCAGCAGCGGCTTTGCATAGCACGTGCGCTCGCCGTTGAACCGGAGGTTTTGTTAATGGACGAACCCACATCTGCTCTCGACCCGATTTCCACTTCAAAAATAGAAGACCTTGCAATGGAACTTAAAAAGAAGTATACTATAGTTATGGTAACTCACAATATGCAGCAGGCGGTAAGAATTTCTGATAAAACAGCATTTTTTCTGCTTGGAGAAGTTATTGAATACGATAAAACAGAAAAATTATTTTCTATGCCGTCAAATAAGAAAACTGAAGATTATATTACAGGGAGGTTTGGTTAAATGCGTAATAAATTTGATGAACAGCTTGAAGCTCTGCATATAGAACTTATAAAAATGGGCTGCCTTTGCGAAACGGCAATTGCCAATGCGTCAAAATCCCTGCAAAATGCCAATGAAGATATTTTAAATAATATTGCAGAAATCGAAAACGATATTGACCAAAAGGAACGTGATATTGAAGGTCTTTGCATGAAGCTTCTTCTTCAGCAGCAGCCTGTAGCAACAGATCTAAGGATAGTTTCAGCCGCAATGAAAATGGTTTCCGATATGGAACGTATAGGCGATCAGGCGTCAGATATTGCTGAAATCACTAAATATATAAACTCTAATTTGGTCTTTGACGGTATCCATCTAAGCGATATGGCATCTGCGACAGTAAAAATGGTCACCGAAAGCATAACCTCATTTGTAAAAAGCGACCTTGAACGCGCACAAAATGTTATAAAATCAGACGATACAATTGACAATATGTTTAATGATATCAAAACCAAGTTGGTTAAATATATTCATAATAATCCGGAAAGCAGCGAACAATGTCTGGATCTTCTGATGATTGCCAAATACTTTGAACGTATCGGAGATCATGCTGCAAATATTGCCGAATGGGTTGAATTTTCAATTACCGGAAAATATAAAGGGGGAAAATTATGATCTATATTGTCGAGGACGACAGTAATATCAGCGAATTGGTGGTCTATACGTTAAAAATGGCAGGCTTTGACGCTCAAAGCTTTACATGCGGTACGGAATTGTTTAAACAGCTGGAAAATAATATTCCGGAGCTTATATTACTTGATATCATGCTTCCCGGTGAGGACGGAATTATTATTCTGAAAAAAATCCGCAAAACCTTTCAGACTCATAAAATCCCCGTAATAATGCTTACTGCCAAAGGCTCGGAATATGATAAGGTTACAGGTCTTGACTGCGGTGCCGATGATTATGTTACAAAGCCCTTTGGTATGATGGAACTTGTTTCCAGAATTAAAGCTGTTCTGAGAAGATACTCGGACAATACAGAAAAAAAAGAACTTCAGGCGGGAAATATTATTGTTGACGTCGGAAAACATAAAGTTTATGTGAACGGAAATGAAATCTCCCTTACATTCAAAGAATTTGAAATGCTCTGCATGCTCATAGAAAGCAAAGGACTTGTACTTTCAAGGAATAAACTTCTGGAAAGTATCTGGGGATATGATTTTGACGGTGAAACCAGAACTATTGACGTTCATGTCCGTTCTCTGCGCCAGAAGCTGGGTAACAGCGGAAACATTATTGAAACGGTTCGGGGTATCGGATATAGAATAGGAGAAGGTTCATGAAAAAGAAAATTTCTATTACTATGTGTCTTATGACTGCTGTTTCAGTAATTATAACAGCCGTAATGATATCTCTGGTAATTTACAGGAAAAACTACAATGAAATGAAATCAATGATAAGAGCAGAAGCGGAATATATTTCTCAAGCTATAGATACAGAAGATATAAATTATCTTGAATCGGTAAAGAACGTCACACCAAGCCGTATAACATGGATTGACAGTAACGGAAATGTCATATACGACAGTGCGGGTGAAAATCTTTCAAATCACTCAGACAGACCTGAAATAATTGACGCAGTAAAAAACGGTTCCGGAGAAAGTTCAAGACTTTCAGAAACATTCAGTGAACAAACCTATTACTATGCTGTAAAATTAACAAACGGTACAATATTGCGAATGTCGGATACAACAAGCAGTATTTACCACGATATTTTCAGTGCCCTCCCCTATACTGTTATCGTCATTGCCATTATAATTATATTGGCAATTATTGTTTCCAATAATGAAACTGAAAAGATCATAAAGCCTATAAATGAACTTGATCTTGATAATCCGTCAAACAATCTTAAATATGATGAACTTGCTCCGCTTTTACGCCGAATTGAAAAGCAAAATTCGGATATTGAAAAATATATTTCAGAACTCAAAGCAAAACAGGTAGAATTTGAAACCGTTACTGAGAATATGAGTGAAGGTTTGATTATTATAAATCAAAAATCAACTATACTTTCATGTAATAAAAGCGCTGTTGCAATATTGGGCGGCGGTGAGTACAATTATATCAGCAAAAGCGTTTTTGATTTAAATCACAGCAAAAATTTTGTTGATGCCGTTGAAAATGCGGTTGTCGGAAAGCATGATGAAACAGCTCTTACTATTAATAACCGTTCATATATGGTAATAACAAATCCGGTTAAGCATTTTGATAAAATCAGCGGCGCTGTTATCATCATAATTGACGTAACAGAAAAGGAATCCCGTGAGGAACTCCGCAGAGAATTTTCCGCAAACGTTTCTCATGAATTAAAAACTCCTCTCACGGCAATTTCAGGATTTGCGGAAATTATGAAGGACGGCTGGGCCAAACCGGAAGATTATCAGATGTTTGCACTAAAAATATATAATGAGACACAGCGTCTGATAAATCTTATTGAAGACATCATCAAACTTTCCAGACTTGACGAAAATAAAATTGAAATAACCAAAGAATCTGTAGATATGCTTGTTCTTGCCAAAGACGCAGCTGCAAGACTTTCATCAAAAGCCAAAGACAAAAACATTTCCGTAACTGTAAACGGAGATCACGGAAATATAACCGGAGTCAGACAGATACTTGATGAAATGATATATAATTTATGCGACAACGCCATTAAATACAATAAAAAGAACGGCAAAGTCGAAGTCATTGTAAAGGATTACATTTCAAATGTTTCTGTGACCGTTAAGGATAACGGTATAGGAATCCCCGCTGAAGATCTCGACAGAGTTTTTGAACGCTTTTACTGTGTTAATAAAAGTCATTCAAAAGAAAGCGGCGGAACCGGTCTGGGACTATCAATAGTAAAGCACGGCGCAATATTTCATAAAGCCAAAATTAATATTGACAGTACTCTTGGAATCGGAACCTCAATAGAAATTGTTTTTAAAAAATAAATTTAAATAAATTTTTTATATTAATTGACAAATAAGAACCTGCAATAATAGAAATCAGCCGTTTACTTGACAAAAAAATCTTTCATTCAAACGGTGGAAATAAATTCTATTATTGCAGGTTCTGAAATTATATAATAATAATTGACAGAATTGACGTATTATGTTAAAATTAAGAGTAAGAATAAATGAATTTATATATTAACCTAAGGGAGATATAAAAATGTCAAAAAAAGATTTTGATTATGTGTGGACTGATAAAAAACGTACAATTTTCGGCTTGCCGTTATCATTTACCAGATATTTTCTGACAGAAACCAAATTTATTACAAGAGTCGGTTTATTTAATCTGGTTGAGGACGAATTGGACTTATATACTGTTAAAGACAAAAAACTGGTTTTATCTTTGGGCAACAGAATTTTTAAATGCGGTACTATTATAATGTATGTTGTTGATACCGATACTCCGGTTAAAGAAATAAAATCCATAAAGGCGCCAAGAAAAGTACTTGAACTACTGGATAAACATATTAATATTCAAAGAGACCGTTACCGTACAAGAGGACGTGATATGATAGGCGGCAGTTACGGTCATTGTGACTGCGACAGTTCGATTGACATGGAAAGCGAATAAATTGTATTAAAGAGAAGTGAAAAAAATGCTTGAATTTATAACAGAAAAGGTTACGTGCTGGGAAAAACTTCAACAGGAAACTAAACCAATTTATATATATGGCATGGGCGACGGAGCTATGAAAATAATGTCTGTATTTAAAAAATACGGTATTAAAACTTCCGGCATTTTTGCAAGTGATGATTTTGTAAGAGGCCATTATTTTGAAGGATTTAAGGTACAGAAATTATCGGAAGTCGAAGAAAAAGAAAAAGATTTTGCTGTAGTGCTGGCATTTGCGGCAGGATATGAAGAGCTTGTAAACCGTATTAAGGATATCGGACGCAAACATACTCTTTATGTTCCTGACGTGCCCGTAATAGGAACAGGATTGTTTGATTATGATTACTGCACTGAACATGCAGCGGAACTTGAAGAGGTTTATCATCTTCTCGCTGATGATTTATCAAAAAAAGTATTTTCATCAATACTGGATTTTAAAATAAGCGGCGATATTAAACACCTTGAAAATATTACTTCTACAAAATTAGAAATTTACCGTAATATCATTAAACCTAATTTAAATGAACATTACGTTGATCTGGGCGCATACAACGGAGACACTATAAAAGAACTTCTGGAAATTACAAGAAATAAGTACGTCAGGATCTATGCTATGGAACCTGACAGAAAAAATTTCAAAAAGCTAACAAAATACATAAGTGAAAAAGATCATATTTACGCATACAATAATGCGGCATGGTGCATTGATACACAACTGCCTTTTTCATCTAAATCCGGAAGACAGTCGTCATTGGCAAGTATGGGTACTAAATATATAGAAAGCAAATCCGTTGATAATATGCTCGACGGAAAAGAAGCAACGCTTATTAAAATGGATGTAGAAGGTGCCGAACGTGAAGCCTTATGGGGAGCATGCCAGACAATTTCAAAATACAGTCCCAGACTCATGGTTGCTTTATACCATAGAAATGAGGATATTTTTGAACTTCCTTTGCTTGTACATAAGTTAAATCCAAAATATAAGCTTTACATTCGTCATCAGCTTTACATACCGGCATGGGAAACAAATCTATATGCAATTATTTAATAAAAATAATTAAAAGAACGGGAAATTTTTGAACATTAGTTAAATATATGATATAATAAATTATCTTCAATAGGCAGACAGTAAACCTAAAATCCATCTGCGGTTATAATAAAAAAACAGGTTTTTCCGGATTGGAAAGAACCTGTTTTTTATACGTCTTGACAAGCAATTAAAATAATGCTAGAATTAAAAAAAGCATCATGTGTTCATTGTGAAATACCACTTTAAATTATTATTTTATTAGGGAGATATTATGAGACCATCTGACTATAAAACTAAGCAAAAAGAAATTATATTAAATTTTTTTATAGAAAATAAAAATAAACATTTAACTGCGTCAGATATTGTAAAATATATAAACTCAAACGAAGAAACAGTAGGAATGACAACTGTTTACAGATATCTGGATAAGCTTGTAAGCGCTGGTATTATACGCAAATACTTTTTAGACGATAAATCCGGCGCCTGCTATCAGTACATAGATGATAACAGCAAATGTCATGAACATTTTCACTTAAAATGTATTCAATGCGGTGCTCTTTTTCATATCGACTGTTCATACATGCAGTCGCTAGACGAGCATATAATGGAACATCATGGATTTAAAATTGATAATTCCCGAACAGTTTTATACGGAATATGCAAATATTGCTGCGAAAAAAATGAATAATATAAATATGTAAACGGCGAAATATTATCGCCGTTTTTCCAAATAATCCTCACGGGCAATATTATCAGTATTGACTGCAGAAACACTGTTCTGAACAGCAGTGCCGCTGATATCGTCAGTTCTATATGTGATAATTTTTGGATTTACAGTTTTTGGAATGTAAATTTTTGTTTTTTTACCGCAGTATACACGCTTTACCATAAATATATTTCTCCTTTAATTTTTATTACATTAATAGTATGGATTCAATGACACGTTTTATTTCATGTAAAAAATGAAAATTTTATAGATTTTATGCTGAAAAATAATTTATCTTTTAAATAAAAAAATTAATAAGGAACTATATATTATGAATGATTTTGTTAAAAATCTGAACTTCAGTCTTAATGCAACAATACCAGTATTTGTAATGATGGTATTTGGCTGGTTTTTACAAAAAATAAAAATACTTGATGATCATACAACCCAAAAGATCAATCAGTTTGTTTTTAAAATTTTACTTCCCGCATTGCTTTTTATGGATCTTTCTACAGCTGATTTTAAATCGGTCTGGGACACTAAATTCGTATTATTCTGTTTTTCAGCAACTATTTGCAGTATTTTAATTGCGTCAGCGTTTTCACTTCTTTACAGCAATAAATCTGAAAGAGGAGAAATTATTCAGGCTTCTTACAGAAGCAGCGCTGCTATTCTGGGAATTGCATTTGTAAACAATATTTACGGCGATGCAACTATGGCTGCTCTAATGATTGTCGGAACTGTACCGCTTTATAATATTATTGCAGTAATAGTACTTTCTGTTACCTCACCGGAAAAAAAAGAAAGTTCTCCAAAAAAAATATTATTAAAAACTTTAAAAGACGTAATTAAAAATCCAATTATAATTGGTATTGCTATAGGATTAATTTGGTCTGTTCTTGAAATTCCTCAGCCTGTAATCCTTACCAAATCAATTTCCTATCTTGGAAACATGGCAACTCCCCTGTCACTGATCGCATTAGGAGCATCGTTTAAAATTCATGACGCCAAAGGAAAACTGCCTATAACTGTTTCTATTACCGGTATTAAATTAATTTTATTCTGTATTATATTTCTTCCGATCGCAATATATATGGGCTTCCGAGGAGAAAAACTCATAGCCATACTTGTTATGCTCGGAAGTGCTACAACCGGAAGCTGTTTTGTAATGTCCAGAAATATGGGACATAAGGGAACAATTACCGCATACGCCGTAATGCTTACGACCTTATGCAGCGCCTTTACTCTTACTATGTGGCTGTTTATTTTAAAAAGTCTCAATTACATATAGTTTTTTTGCAGATTTAACAAAAACCCGCTAAAAAAGCTATTGATTTTATAGTATTCGTATGATATAATTAAAATGTATATAGAATTATACATGATAAATTCAGCATGCCGTATGCTAAAATACGGCAACCGCAGTTAAAATAATGCGGATACGGAGGCTTTTATGATCTGTGATCTACATTGTCACACAACGTTGTCTGACGGTTCTCTTGGAATTGAAGATATAATAGTTCAGGCAAAACGTATGAATATAGATTTTTTATCTATTACCGATCATGATACATTGTCATCTTTTTCCAGAGCAAATATATTAGGAGAAAGATATGGGGTTAAAATACTTCAGGGAGTCGAAATGTCAGCATGGGATAAGGAACGAGGAAAAAAAGTTCATATTCTCTGCTATGCGCCTAAAAAACCTGACAGGTTAGAGGGACTGTGTCTTAAATCATGCGAAATCAGAAAAGCCTGTTCTAAGGAAATGATAGAAAACGTAATGAAGCTTTATCCTATCACTCCTGAAAGCGTATTGAAACATTGTACGGGCAGCAAAAGTATATATAAATCTCATATAATGAGAGCTTTAATTGAATATGGTTATGCACTTGAATTTTACGGAGAGTTAGACCATAAACTATTTAATCTTAAAACAGGAACATGTCTGGTAGAAAGAGAATATCCGGATGTAAATTTTGTTTTAGATCTTATTCATTCTGCAAGAGGTGTAGCAGTTATGGCGCATCCTGTACTTTATGACAATATTGAATTACTCGAAGAGCTTGCAGCTAACAAAAAACTGGATGGTGTAGAAGTTTTTCATTATTCTGCAGATAATGCACAGCAAAAAGAACTTCTTGATATCGCTGAAAAATATGATCTTATCGTTACTGGCGGATCGGACTTTCACGGTTTATACAATGCTTTTCCTACTCACCTTGGCAGTAACACAACATCTAAGGAAAATCTTGACAGAATTATAAAGCTGTCAAATAAAAAATAAAGGAATGTGAATTTTTAAATGGATATTATGGAGTCTGCTTTAAATAAGCACAAAGAATGGAAAGGGAAAATAGAAATAGTTTCCCGAACATCTGTAAACAACCGTGACGAATTGTCACATGCATATACTCCGGGAGTTGCAAGACCATGTCTTGAAATAGAAAAAAATCCTGAATTATCGTATGAACTTACACGCAGACACAATCTTGTTGCCGTTATAACCGACGGTACTGCCGTTTTGGGACTGGGAGATATAGGACCCGAAGCTTCAATGCCGGTGATGGAAGGAAAATGTGCACTGTTTAAGGAATTTGCCGATGTAGATGCTTTTCCGATTTGCATTGATTCAAAAAATACTGATGAAATAGTAAAAACAATTGAGCTTATTTCCAAAAGCTTCGGAGGTATAAATCTTGAAGATATTTCCGCACCCAGATGCTTTGAAATTGAACGACAGCTTAAGGAAAAAGTGGACATTCCTGTTTTTCATGATGATCAGCACGGTACTGCAATAGTGGCAAGCGCCGCTATGTTAAATGCTGCAAAGGTTGCAGGAAAAAAAATACATGACATGACTCTTGTAATTAACGGTGCGGGAGCTGCAGGAATAGCAATTGCAAAGCAGTTTATAACGTTGGGCATCGGAAATATTATAATGGTAGATATCAAAGGAATTATTTGTGACGGAGATGAATTTGACAATCCTTCACATTATGAAATTGCAAAGGTAACAAATAAAAATAAAATTAAAGGCGGACTGGCAGAAGCCATGAAAAATGCAGACGCATTTATAGGCGTCTCCAAACCGGGACTTGTTTCAGAAGAAATGGTTAAAAGCATGGCAGATAAACCAATTATTTTTGCAATGGCAAATCCTACTCCGGAAATTATGCCGGAAGCGGCTAAAAGTGCGGGCGCTTTTGTAGTTGGAACCGGAAGAAGTGATTATCCTAATCAAATCAATAATGTCGTTGCTTTTCCTGGTGTATTTAAAGGTGCCCTGGCAGTACGAGCAAAAGATATTAATGAAGAAATGAAGCTTGCCGCTGCTTATGCAATTGCCGATAGCGTGGATGAGTCAAAATTAAATGCAGACAATATTCTGCCTGATCCTTTTGACAGAAATATACCTAAAGCTGTGGCAAAAGCAGTAGCTGAAGCGGCAATAAAATCAGGAACAGCCAGAAAAAAGGAGTTTGATATATAATGAAAATTTCATACACACCAAAGGGAGTTTGCTCAAGACAAATCAACATAGAGGTTGAGGACGGTATAGTACAGAACGTAGAATATATAGGCGGCTGCAATGGTAATCTTAAGGGTATTGGTTCTCTGGTAAAGGGAATGAAAGTAGAAGATGTAATTGAAAAGCTCGAAAATATTAAATGCGGATATAAAAACACATCGTGCCCAGATCAATTAGCTAAAGCACTTAAGGAAAATTTCCAATAATGAAAAGCAAACCAAAAAAGACCGTGTTATACCCCCCACTAATGAATAATAACAATTTAATTGTAATGCCCACAGGCTCAAGCCTGTGGGCATCTTATTTTTATAATTTATTAATCGGCAAGCCTATATTTATTACTGTATTCATTCATTGCATTAATATATTCACTGGAATCGCCTTTATGAATTGTATCAATATATTCATGATGCTTAATCTCCTCTTTACCGTAGTTACGGCTGAGTACATGGACGGCAACATTAGAACAATGGTCAGCAACACGTTCCATATCCGAAAGCATATCAAGGAAATGTATACCTCGGTCAATAGCACAATCCCCTGTTTTGAGACGTTCAATATGCCTGTTTTTTAGCTGATATTCAAGCTGATCAATTGTTTCTTCAAGAGGTTCTATTTTTTTAGCAGTTTCCAGATCATCATATTCAACTGCTGTCACAGCCATATCAATAATTTCTGTTATTGCTTTTGAAATAACCGCTAATTCTGCTTTTGCATTATCTGAAAGTTTCTGATTTTTTTCATGCATATATTCCGCTGCTTCCATAATATTAAAAGCATAATCCCCTATTCTTTCAAAATCAGTAATTATATGCAGAAGTGATGTTACCGATCTGCTTTCAGCAACACTTAATTCACAATCAGTAATTGAAACAAGATATGAATTCAGCCTGTCCTCTGTTCTGTCAATGATCTCTTCATATTCTCTGATTCTCTCCGCATGCTTTGTATCATATGAAAAATGAAGCTCACAGCTCATTTTATAATTTTCTCTGGCAAGCTTACCCATATATGATACAGCATTACTTGCATATTGAATCGCCAGGGACGGTGATTTAAGGAATCGTGAATCCAACATATTTTCTGCTGAATCAACTGCAATTTCGTCTTCATCCTCCGGCTTGGATCTTATGGTCATAATAGCAAGCTTTTCCAGTACTTTATGAAAGGGAATAAATACCACGGTTACAATAATATTAAATAAAGTATGAAAATTCGCTATAGATCCCATATCCATAGTATCGTTCCACATAGGAATCAAATCGAAGGCTTTTAAAATATACACGCAAATCAGAAATAAAACTGTACCTATAAAATTAAAGTAAAAGTGAACCATTGCTGTTCTTTTAGCATTTTTACTTGCACCAACACTTGACAAAATTGATGTAGAACAAGTGCCTATATTTTGTCCCATAATAATTGGGAACGCTGCTGCAAACTTTAATACTCCGGTAGCAGAAACAGCCTGAAGAATTCCAATTGAAGCAGACGAACTCTGAATTAATGCCGTTACAACAGTTCCTGCTAAAATTCCAAGAATTGGATTTTCAAGACTTGCAAATAAGTTTCTAAAAGCTTCCAGCTCTGAAAGTGGTTTAACAGCATCAGTCAACGACAGCATACCGGTAAACAATATGCCTAGACCCATTCCAATATCGCCTACTGCTCTTATACTGTCTTTTTTGGCAATTAAAATTATAATTATTCCAATAATCGCCAACATTGGTGCAAGATAAGTCGGAGTTATAAATTCCATTGCAGTTCCAAGCGATTGATTATTTTCCAAATCCCCCAGACGCAGAATTTGTCCTGTAATAGTAGTACCGATATTAGCGCCCATTATAATGCCAACTGCTGCGGACAGCGTAAGAATGCCTGAATTAACCAGTCCGACTACAATTACAGTCGTAGCGCTTGAACTTTGAATTACTGCCGTTACCAAAGCGCCCAAAATAACAGCCTTAAAAATATTATTTGTAAGCTTTTCCAGAATTTTCTCCATTTTTCCTCCGGAAATTTTTTCCAGACCGGAGCCTAAAACATTCATTCCGTAAAGCAGCAAGGCAATACCGCCCAATGTAGTTATCGCAATTTGAATGATTTCAGTTGTAGACATAAATTCCTCCTGAGAATTTTCCCCTCAATTTACTTTACAAAAGTTTTATCTATATTTTACACAACTGTATTCATTATATCATAGGAAATAAAAAAAGTATAGAGAATAATTAGATTCAGTTTAATTTTGTCGCTTCAACCAAATTAATAGGTTGTAATTTATAAAAATAATGCAATTTTCTACAATTTTAATTGATTATACTCCATGAGATCCTTTCCTCCCATACCAGCAGCCGGAATATTTTTAACACGATATTTTTTTAACGCCTCAAGCATTTTTTCATCAGCAATTTGAACTTGCTCCAAAACATAATTACCTTTTAAGGTCATTGTCTGTACTCCTATTGTATCTCTTGTAGACTTTGGATTTAACAATGAAGTATTAAAAATAATAACTTTACCGTTAGAGGATCTCAGCATAATATCAATATCTTCACTTATATAAAGCATTCCACAAAGTTTCGATTTACCGGAATAAGCATTTGCAAGTTTTTTTCTGTTGGTTTTGGTTTCATAAGCTTTTAATGGTACTTTCGCAGCTTTTCCGTTTTCAAAAAAGAAAAGCATATATCCTTCATAATCAATAGTATCAGCCATATAAAGAAGCTCTTCTCCCTCGTCAAAACCAAGCTTAGCCGGAACATAATCACCAAGTACGCTTGCCTTGGTATCGTCAAATGCAGAAGCCCTTGATTTATAAACCTGACATTTATCAGTAAAGAACAGAAGTTCAGTAAGATTGGTAGCCTCTTTGTGAATTATTATACTATCTCCTTCTTTAAGCTTCTGTTCACTGCTCATGCGAAGGGACTGGGGAGTAATTTTCTTAAAATATCCGCTGCCTGACAGAAACAGATTCACAGGATAGTCAGGTATTTCTTCTACAATATCAACATCTTCAATATCATTTTTATAGAAAAACATTGTATTTCTCGGCTTACTGTATTTTTTGATTACTTCCTTAAGCTCAGAAACTATAATGCTTCTTATCTTATTTTTGCTGGAAAGTATATCTTCCATTTCTGAAATTTCTTTTTCCAAAGACTCAATTTCATTCAATCTATTGAGAATATACTCACGGTTTAAATGTCTCAGTTTTATTTCAGCAACATATTCCGCCTGAATCTCATCTATACCGAACCCCACCATAAGATTTGACACAACTTCATTTTCTTCTTCCGTTTCTCTTACAATTTTAATAGCCTTGTCAATATCAAGAAGAATTTTTCCAAGTCCTTTTAATAAATGAAGCTTATCTTTCTTTTTGTTCAAATCAAAGTAAACACGGCGTTTTACGCACTCTTCCCTGAACGCTATCCACTCTTCAAGTATTTCACGGACTCCCATAACTTTCGGAGTTCCGCCGATAAGTATATTAAAATTACACGCAAAATTATCCTGTAATGGAGTAAGCTTGAAAAGCTTGTTCATAAGTTTTTCAGGATCAGTACCTCTTTTCAGATCAATTGCAATTTTCAGACCGCTTAAATCAGTTTCATCACGAATATAGGAAATTTCACGTATTTTTCCAGCCTTTATCAGTTCTATTATCTTTTCAATAATAGCTTCAATAGTAGTACTATAAGGAATCTGCGTTATTTCAATACAATTTGCAGACTTATCATAATTATACTTAGAACGCAGTTTTACCGAACCTCTACCGGTAGCATAGATTTTTTTCATTTCATCTTCATCGTAAAGCATAAACCCGCCGCCGGGAAAATCAGGGCCTTTCAATGTACTGATAATATCATGTTCCGGATTTTTTATCAGTGCTATACAAGTCTCACACACTTCAGCCAAATTAAACGGACAAACACTGCTTGCCATAGATACTGCAATACCCATATTAGAGTTTACCAGCACTGTCGGAAAAGAAGCCGGAAGAAGCGTTGGTTCGGTTGTTGAATTATCATAGTTAGGTACGAAATCCACCGTATTTTTATCAATGTCCCTGAAAAGCTCGTTACATATAGGATCAAGCTTTACTTCCGTATATCTTGACGCTGCATACGCCATATCTCTGGAATACGCCTTACCGAAATTTCCTTTTGAATCCACAAACGGATGCAGCAGCGTTTCATTACCTCTTGACATACGTACCATTGTTTCGTATATAGCACCGTCTCCGTGAGGATTGAGTTTCATTGTCTCTCCTACCACGTTTGCAGATTTAGTACGCTTTCCGGTTAACAATCCCTGCTTGTACATTGTATACAAAAGCTTTCTGTGAGACGGTTTAAAACCGTCGATTTCCGGCAGTGCTCTTGAAACTATAACACTCATGGCATAGGGCATATAATTCTTTTCAAGAGTATCAGTAATTTTTTCATCTATTACAACACCGGCATTTTCAATAAAAGCGTCCGGTGTATTTTTCCTTTTAGGTGTTTTTTCTTTATCGGACTTTCTTGCCATTTATTTTTCACTCTCCTTGTTTTATCTGCTAAAAGATCCAGTAGACATTAATTACGAAATATCTGCCATTTCCAGATAATCACTGCCAAATTCTGCAATATAGTCTTTTCTGCCCTGAAGATTATCTCCCAGAAGCATATCGAACATAGCGGTTGTTGCTTCTACATCAGCAGGAGAAACCTTAATAAGCCTTCTTGTTTCAGGATTCATTGTAGTTAACGACATCATTTCCGGTTCGTTTTCACCAAGACCTTTTGAACGCTGCAAGGTATATTTTTTATTTCCTATCATATTTAAAATATCGGATTTTTCTTTTTCATTGTATGCAAAATACGTTTTATCTTTCGTTGTTATTTCAAAAAGCGGTGATTCTGCAATATAAACATAACCTTTTTCAATCAAAGTAGGAGTAAGTCTGTAAAGCATTGTAAGAATCAGCGTTCTTATCTGAAATCCGTCAACGTCGGCATCGGTACATATGACAACTTTACTCCATCTGAAATTTTCAAGATTAAATGAAGAAATGTCTTTGTTAGCCTTTGAAGATACTTCAACACCACAGCCAAGTACTTTAATAAGATCAGTAATAATATCATTTTTAAAAATCTTTACATAATCAGCTTTAAGACAGTTAAGTATTTTACCTCTTATAGGAATAACCGCTTGAAATTCTGCTTCTCTTGCAAGTTTTACAGCGCCCAGAGCCGAATCACCCTCCACTATATAAAGCTCTCGTCTGCTGACATCTTTCGTACGGCAATCCACAAACTTTTTGACCATATTGGATAAGTCAATAGTGCCTGCAAGCTTTTTCTTTAAATTCAGACGTGTTTTTTCAGCATTTTCACGACTTCTCTTGTTTACCATAACCTGTTCGGCAATTTTTAAAGCCTCGTCTGGATTTTCAATAAAGTAAATTTCAAGCTGATGCTTTAAAAATTCCGTCATAGTTTCATAAATAAATTTATTAGTAATTGCTTTTTTAGTCTGATTTTCATATGAAGTCTGTGTTGAAAAAGACGAAGAAACAAGTATCAAACAATCCTCAACATCGTCAAATGTAATTTTCTTTTCATTTTTCAAGTATTTGTTATTCTGTTTCAAATAGGCGTCTATCTGAGACACAAAAGCCTGCTTTACGGCACGCTCCGGAGAACCGCCATGCTCAAGAAAGCTAGAATTATGATAATACTCGATTTTTTTTATTTTATTTGAAAAAGTAAGAGCAAATTCCATTTTTACTTTATATTCGCTCTTGTCTTCACGGTCACGTCCAACCCTGTCCGCACTCCAATTCTGAACAGAAGTTAAATTTTCTCCAGCGGCAATTTCGTTAACATAATCCGTTATTCCGTTTTCATAGATAAACTCTTTTTCTTCAAAGCTTCCGTCTTCTTTTTGAAAACGATAAACAAAAAGAAGATTCGGATTTACAACTGCCTGCCTTTTCAATACGTCCTGAAAATATTCGTCCCTGACATTTATATCTGTAAACACATCAAGATCCGGTTTCCATTTAGTTTTAGTGCCTGTCTGCTTTTTAGAAGTCTTTTCTTTTTTCAGTCCGCCGACATTTTCACCTTTCTCAAAATGAAGATTATACTTATAACCGTCTCTGATTATTTCAACGTCCATAAATTCAGATGAAAACTGAGTAGCACAAAGTCCCAGACCGTTAAGTCCCAGAGAATACTCATACATATCTGAGCTGTCATCATACTTGCCTCCGGCATACAATTCGCAGTAAACAAGCTCCCAGTTAAAGCGTTCCTCTGATTTATTATAGTCAACAGGGCAGCCTCTGCCAAAATCCTCAACTTCTATTGTATTATCATTATACTTTGTAACAACTATTTTATTTCCATAGCCGGAACGTGCCTCGTCAATAGAATTTGATATAACTTCAAAAACAGAATGTTCACAGCCATCCAGACCATCCGAACCAAAAATTACTCCCGGACGCTTTCTTACTTTATCAGGTCCTTTCAGCATAGTAATACTTTCGTTACCGTAATCCTGTTGTTTTTTTGCCATACTGACGCTCCTTCCTTTTTCTTTTAAATTTCTTTCAAACTCTTTTATCATACCATAATCTGAAATTATTTGCAAGTAATTTTAATTTATGTATTTTTCTCATTAATAAATAAAAATAAAAAAGACAGGATTAATCCTGTCTTTTATAACTATTAAATTATCAGATCTTTTCTACCGGAATCCAGATTTCACAATAATTATCTGCCGGATTTTCACAAATAGGAGTATACATTTCAATGTTATAATTCCCCGCAAGCTTATATTCCTTACAGTTAGGAAGCCATTCATTCCAGATTTTAGTGTTAACGGTCTGTAAGGCTTCCGGAAGTGGTCCTCTGCATGGAAATACCGCCCACATTCCCTCAGGGATTGTTCTTGTAGTATACCCATCAGGAACTTCATTCTGAGGAATATAATTATCAGCAATAAGGTATTCAAAACCGTTTTTATCTCCATCATAACAAACGCCGAACATACCGCAAACTATTTTACTATCATCGCTTTTCATATGTTCGTCCCAGAACTTTGGAATTTCCTCATAAGAATTACTGAAACTGAATTTTTTTACTTTACCCATAACTGTAAAAGCCGCTTTTGACACTATTGAGTACTCTAACATAGTACCGCCCTCCAATGTAAGTTTAATTCTTAAAGGTGCAAATGATTTGAGTTTTGCACCCTTTTCTTTTGCAGCCGAAGGAGAAATACCGTGAAACCTCGTAAAGGCTCTTGCAAAACTGTCAGGAGAATCGTATCCAAATTCCAAAGCAATGTCAATTATCCTTTCATCAGACACTGAAAGTCTTTGTCCGGCAAGAGTAAGCCTTCGGTTTCGAATATATTCAGCTATGGTATAACCGCATAAAATACTGAAAATTCGCTGAAAATGAAATGCAGAAACATACGCCTTAGAAGCGATATCATTGATCTCAAGCCTATCAGTAATATTTTCTTCAATATATTCAATTGCATTTTGTATACCTTGACTCCATCCGTTCACAGCTTTCATCTCCCTACCCTGACTGTATTTACATTATAGCATAACATTCTTTTATTTTCCCGACTTTTTTTGCTTTGCAATGCAGTTTACTAAAAACTGACCGGCTTTCAAAGCCGGTCACAGATATTATTTCAATTTTAAACCACATTGACTGCAAAAAGATGAACCGGTTTTATTCTTATGTCCGCACTGAGGACATAAACCGTCGGCAGAATCTGAATTTTCAGTAAAAGCTTTATTTTCCTGAACATTTTCTGTTATAGGAGCATTTTGAGAAACAGCTGCGTAAACAGGCTGTTCTTCAGCAGAATTTTCAGCTGCATCTGACGGAATTTCAACTATGTTTTTCTTTTTAATATTCATAGGTATTGATATCAGAAGCAAAACAATTCCTACAGCAAGAATAATACCGGAGGATATTGTAAACGACCACTTTATATCAGAAGTTATAGCATTCACAATACTGTTTTCTTCAAAAAATAAAAATGAAAATGTTGAAGCAAATATAATAAATGACGGTATTATAAGAACAATACTGTATTTTCTCAGCGCTTTTCCGATCCTTCTTGAATTTAATTTATAAATAACAATCCATTGTATTAAAATTACAGCCATTAGCACTGCAAGAAAAATAACATTTGCTAATGAGAAGAATGTATGTATAAGTCCGCTGCTAAACCAACCGGTCAGATAATTGTCGGAAAAATCTTTAAAATCATCCAATACGCTTAAATCGTTTCTGAGCTGTTGCTTATCAGGTTCAAGAAATTGCAATCCCGCTTCATTGAAAAGTAAATCACTGTTTTCATCAATAAGATTTACAATATCATCTGAAGTGATATAAACCATTTCTCCTTTGTCCATACAAAAATCCTGATAACCTTCAAGTTTTTCAATAATAAAATCTTTAATAAACGGATCATTTAAAACATTATCTACATTCTGTACTGATATTCTGTCATCATCAATATAATTATTATAAATATATTCATCAAGCTGCACTGTCTTTCCGGATTCATCCTGAACCTCAAGACTGCATAAATCAACATCTTTAATTGTATCGACAAGAATATTATTATTCACAATATTTCTAAATGACATAGTTAAAACAATAGAAATAATAGAAATAACCAATAAAATTGAACAAATAATTGAATTTATTAATACTCCGGCGCTATTTACTTTCGGCATTTTTTCTCCGCATTTACACACTTCTCCGGAGAAACATTTTTCACCGCAATTTTTACAGACCATTAAATCCATCCTCCAATCATATATTATTTTAATTATATCATTAAGAATTATAAATGTCAATAAAAATCAGATTGCATTGTAAATTCTTCTGTGTTTCTATTGCCTTATCAGTCATAGCTTTAAGTTGGTGTTAAAATTTATTGTATCCTCGCATAACGGCCTGCAATTCCGTGATAACTTTCTAGCTATTCTTATACAGCTGCTATTCGTTCTTTATTTGTTACTTTGCTTTTTCTGGACATAGAATAATCCCCTTAGTGTATTCTTTCCGTGTGTCTACTCTAAGGGGATTATATCATAGCGAAAGTATCAATTTCTATAGATACTTTCATTGTTATTGCAAATGCTTTTTCCATTTCCTGCATTTATTGATTATTCCAATAACACATTTCAATCAGCTTTTGCTTATCTGCTGACAGTTCTTTCAAAACGCTAAGCATTTCATGATATCGTTACCTGAAAAGCGTAATAAACTTTTACTGTATTACCGCAGGTTTTTCTTTTTATTCTTCGTTACTGTCATCTGAAAGGTCAGATACTTCAGTATCGTCAAAATAATCAAATTCGAGATTCAGACCGCATTCAGGACAGTCAATTGAACCTTCTTCAATCATACTTTCATCAAGAATAACTGTTTCACCGCAATTAGGACAGCATACTTCATAAAGCTCGTCGCTGTCGAAATCAAAATCATCGTAATCATCTTCATTGCAGCAATCACAATCATCTGTGTCGTAAAAATCCTCTTCCATTTCTCCCAAATCAGAATCAAGGATATCGCAAAGCTCTGTAAGCTCGTCAACCTGGGTCTGAAGATCGTCAACGCACATTACCATTTCATGCATAACCTCAGTCATCTGCACTAACAGCTTGCCTTCCTTAGTAGAAGTATCAATATCCAGCCCGTCAAGCATTCCCTGTAAATATGACATTTTTTCAGTAAGCTTCATGAGATAGCCCTCCTTTATGTTATTAAATAAATATTAAGCTCTTTCCATGTATTCGCCTGTTCTTGTGTCAATACGAACTCTGTCGCCCTGATTAATGAACAGAGGAACTCTGATTTCCGCACCGGTCTCAACTGTAGCCGGCTTTGTAGCGTTAGTTGCCGTATCGCCCTTTACGCCCGGTTCTGTGTCTGTAATTTCAAGTTCCACAAAAGTAGGAGGCTCAACAGCAAAAACATTACCCTTATATGAGCAGATCTTACAAATCATTTCCTCTTTTACAAACTTAAAATTATCACCTAAAACATCTTCACCGATCGGAACCTGTTCATATGTTTCAGTATCCATAAAATAATAAAGCTGTCCGTCATTATAAGAATACTGCATGTCCTTTCTTTCGATGAAAGCAGTAGGATATTTATCTGTCGGGTTAAACGAACGTTCAACCACAGCGCCTGTGATAACATTCTTAAATTTAGTTCTTACAAAAGCAGCACCCTTACCCGGTTTAACGTGCTGAAATTCGATAACCTGAACAACGTTACCGTCAAGTTCAAATGTAACGCCGTTTCTGAAATCGCCTGCTGAAATCATAAAATACCTCCAAAATTAAAAACTTACTGGAATTTAATAATAAATTTGTTATTATTATACTACAACTTTGACTTTTTTTCAATACCTTTTTATAAAATTATCAATTTTTTAGGGCAATTTGTTAAATTTTGATGTGAATTTTCAGTCACAACAACGAAATCTTCAATTCTAACTCCAAATTCTCCGGGCAGATAAATACCCGGTTCAACAGTGACTACCATATTTTCTTTTAAAATTGTTTCGGATTTTGACGAAGCAGTCGGAAACTCATGTATTTCCATTCCGACTCCGTGACCCAGAGAATGTCCGAAGAAATCTCCATAACCCGATTCATCAATAATATCCCTAGCATAACCGTCCAGCTCACTGCCGGTTATACCGGATTTAACTTTTTTCAGAGCTTCCAGCTGTGCTTTAAGTACTATATCATAAATCTTTCCCATTTTCTCCGAAGGCTGTCCCACGCAGACTGTTCTTGTCATATCGCTGTGGTACCCATCATAGACTGCACCGAAATCCATAAGTACAAAATCACCGTTTTTCACCTTATAATTTCCCGGTACTCCATGAGGCATAGACGTATTTGCTCCGGCAAGAGCAATTGTCTCAAATGACAGTCCCTCGGCACCGTTTTCAAGCATGCAGCTGTCCAATTTCAGAGCAATTTCACGCTCTGTAACTCCCGGACTAATAAATCCAAGTATTTCATCGAATGCTTTTTCAGCAATTTCCTGTGCTTTGTGAATTTTTTCAATTTCCTCAGCAGATTTAATAGTCCTCATATCATAAATATTATTGCTGAGTTCATCGGATTTTATGAATTCAATATCCGGAAATTTTTTTTCAAGAAAACTCATTCTGCTAAGTGTCATATCCATTGATTCCACTGCAAGAGATTTTGCATTGTGTTTTTTCATAAGACTGTTGATCTGTTCCGTAAGGTTTTCTTGTTCCATTACAGTACAGTTTTTAACAGTATTTCTTGCTTTTTCAATATATCTAAAATCAATGATAAGATAAGCGCACTCTTTGAATATCAGTAACATGCCTGCCGACGATTTCATTCCGGTAAAATACCTTCTGTTAATGTCTGAAGTTATCAGCGCACCGTCAGCATTTTCGGGGAGTACAATACGATTAATTCTATCCATAGTACTTCACCAATGCGTCCATTGCCAGAAAATAAGAAGAAAATCCAAAGCCAGAAATACTTCCCTTGCACACAGGAGCGATAACAGAATTTTTTCTGAATTCATCTCTTGCAAAAACATTACTTATATGCACTTCAACAACCGGAATACTTATTGCAGAAATTGCATCACGAATTGCATAACTGTAATGGGTGTAAGCTCCTGCATTGAGTATAACACCATTAAAATTCATTCTTGCCGAATGAAGCTTATCAATTATTGCTCCCTCATGATTGGACTGAAAAATCTCGCATTTAATATTCATTTCATCAGCCTTATCCATAATCATTTCACAAAGGGATTCATATGTATCGTCACCGTAAATTCCCGGTTCACGTTCTCCGAGAAGATTCAGATTAGGACCGTTTATCACAAGTATTTTTTTCATAAATACCGCCTCTCTTATTTATAGCTTAAATAATTTTCTTTCATTTTCAATGCGTCCTCCGCCTGAGTACCCGAGCTTTCGCATATAAATACGGGTGAAAGATTTTTCTTTGCAATGATTTCCATAAGGGGTTCAAAATCCGGACCATACTCATTATCTTCAAACGTCAGATGCTTTTTTTCTCCGCCTGGATTTGTATACATAATTTTAGAAAAATGACTGTGAAACACTTTAAGTCTGTCAGCTCCTAAAGCATTTTCAACCTCGTCCAGCATTTTTTCATAGTCATCGCCGCATTTTATACCTCCGAATGTTCTGGCATTAAGATGACCGAAATCTATGCAGGGAATAAAAGTATCGTCCAGTCTGCACATTTCGAGTACTTCGGTAAGATTACCCAGCTGATTAGTTTTTCCCATTGTTTCAGGACAAAAATGAATTTTTTCAAATCCCTGTTCAACCGCCTGCTGTCTTGCACGAGTCAAGGTGTCCTTAGCAAGCTCCAACGCTTCCTCACGGGTCATTTTTGAACACGAACCGCTGTGAATGACAATTCTGTCCGCACCTATTCTCATAGCGGCGTCACAGCTTTGCAGTATGTAATTTATGCTGTTATCACGCTTTTCCGGTTCAACGGACGAAAGAGATATAAAATACGGTGCATGCAATGACAATCCTATACCATTTTCTTCAGCCTTTGAACGTATTGCCTCTGCTGCCTTATCGCTTACTCTGACTCCCCTTCCGCACTGATATTCATAACAGTCCAGTCCCATTTCTTTCAGGAACACAGGTGCGTCAGACGATGATTTATATTTTGCAGAAAAACTGTCTGAGTTTCCCGCAGGTCCGAATTTAGCTGACATGCTTATCCTCCATTTTTTATTCAAAATAGCTATTATTTTTAATTACTTTATATTATCTTCGGCAGGAATGGTTTTTCCGCCCACCTCTTAAGTTTAAAAAAGGCAGTTTTTTCATGTTCTATAGGGTAAACAAAAATTCCTCTTACTCTTTTCAGATTCGCACCAAGTATATCGGTAAAAATCTGGTCGCCGACCACCGCAAGCTGAGAAAACGGAATATTCATCATTTTCTGCCCACGGTTGAATCCGCTTGAAAGCGGTTTTTTACCCTCACAAATAAAATCAAGTCCCAGCATGTCCGCAAAAGGCTTCACTCTGGGTGGATGATTATTTGAAACTATGACCATTTTAACTCCTCTGTCCTTAATTTCTGCAATCCAGTCAAGAACACCGTCAGCCGGTTTGGGATTGTCATGAGTTGTAAGAGTATTGTCAAGATCCAGCAGCAGTCCTCTTATATTCTGTTTCTGAAGAAACTCAGGTGATATTTCCAGTACGCTTTTAAACGCAAAATCAGCTCTGAACAGCATATTGGTAATCCTTTCCGTTAAAGCAGAACTTCCTTAATCAATTCCGCCATAATATTATACACTATTTTTATGTCGATTTCACAAGAAACTAAAACGTATAAACGAAAAAGCGAGCTTACGCCCGCTTTTTTGTCTTTTAATCATCAGGCAATTACAATTGCCTTTATGCAAATTAATATTTGCGTTTACGAGCTGCCTCAGACTTTTTCTTACGCTTTACTGAAGGCTTTTCGTAGTGTTCTCTCTTACGAACTTCAGCGATAACACCGTCCTTAGCACAGGATCTCTTAAAACGTTTAAGAGCTGTATCTAATGATTCGTTCTTTCCAACGCGAACTTCTGCCACTATTTTCCCTCCCTTTGCCCCAAAGACAGAGGTTTTTCAGATTTTAAAATCTGAATTTTATACTAATCATTTCACATAAAATGCGAATGTCAGTTATCAAACCTTGTTCTTACTGCAACAGCAGAAATATGTTACATTTAATATACATTTTATTTTATCATAAACATTTATATATGTCAAGTTCAGTTTTAAAATTTTGTTACTTTACAACAAAATTAACCAATTTATTTGGTACATATATCTGTTTTATAATACTTTTTCCATCAATTGCTTCATTTACTTTATCATCTTTCAGTGCAGCTGCAAGAATTTCTTCCTTGTCACCGTCAACAGGAACCACAAGCTTTGCCTTGATTTTACCGTTCACCTGCGCTACAATCTCAACCGTGTTTTCAATGCACAGAGACTCATTGTATTTAACCCATTGCTGTTCATTGAGTACTCCGTCAAAATTATTTTCATACATTTCCTCTGTCATATGAGGTGCAAAAGGATTGAGAAGTATCAGCAGTGTTTTCAGTTCTGCACGGTTAATTTTACCTGTTGCGGTAATTTCATTCAGCAATGCCATCATAGCTGCAATTGCCGTATTGAATTTCAGGTTTTCTATATCTTCGCTTACCTTTTTTATCGTCTTATGGAATGACGCAATAAGGGATTCTCTGTAATCATCACCGTCAATAATGCAATCCTGCAATGACCATACTCTGTCAAGAAATCTCTTGCAGCCCTTAATACTTGAAGGACTCCACGGAGCGGTTTTTTCAAAGTCACCGATAAACATCTCGTAAAGACGAAGCGTATCAGCTCCGTATTCCTTTACAACATCATCAGGATTGATAACATTTCCTCTGGATTTAGACATTTTCTGTCCGTCCTCACCTAGAATCATGCCATGTGAAGTACGCTTCATGTAAGGCTCTTTAGTTGTTGTAACACCGATATCATAAAGGAACTTATGCCAGAAACGTGAATACAGCAAGTGAAGAGTTGTATGCTCCATGCCGCCGTTATACCAGTCGACCGGCATCCAGTAATCAAGAGCTTCCTTTGAAGCAAGTTCATTTTTATTGTCCGGATCGCAGTATCTCAGGAAATACCACGAAGATCCAGCCCACTGAGGCATTGTATCAGTTTCTCTCTTTGCCGGACCGCCGCAGTGCGGGCATGTTGTATTAATAAAGCTGTCAAGTGTTGCCAACGGACTTTCACCGTTATCTGTAGGCATATAGCTATCGACATCAGGAAGCGTCAGAGGAAGCTCGCTTTCAGGAAGTCCTACATAGCCGCACTTTTCACAGTAAACCACCGGAATCGGCTCGCCCCAGTATCGCTGACGTGAGAATACCCAGTCTCTGAGCTTGTAGTTTACCTTTGAAGTACCCTTGCCGTTTTCTTCAAGCCATTCCTTAATCTTCACCTTTGCGTCCTCAACAGACAATCCGTCTAAAAATCCGCTGTTTGTCATTGTACCTGTAGCGCAGTCAGTAAACGCTTCTTTTTCAACGTCTCCGCCCTTTACCACTTCAATGATCGGCAGACCGAAAACCTTTGCAAAATCATAGTCACGGGTATCATGAGCCGGTACAGCCATAATAGCGCCCGTACCATAAGACATAAGAACATAGTCTGAAATAAATATAGGAATCTCCCTGCCGTTCACAGGATTTATACCCTTAACGCCTTTCAGTTCGACACCTGTTTTATCCTTGTTCATTTCCGTCCTGTCAAAATCAGACTTTTTGGCAGCCATATCCTGATAAGCCTTGATTTCATCCATATTTTCAAGCTTGTCAGCCCATTTTTCTATGTACGGATGCTCCGGTGCAATTACCATGTATGTAGCACCGAAAAGAGTATCCGGTCTTGTAGTATAAACGGTCAGAATATCTCCGGCAGTAGATTCAAAATTAACCTCCGCACCTGTAGAACGTCCGATCCAGTTTGTTTGTGTAGATTTAATTTTATCAAGATAATTTACTTCTGAAAGATCGTCAAGAAGTCTCTGGGCATACTCGGTAATTTTCAACATCCACTGTGATTTAACCTTTCTTATTACCTCTCCGCCGCAGCGTTCACAGCAGCCGCCCACAACTTCTTCATTAGCAAGTACCACCTTGCATGAAGTACACCAGTTTACTGCCATTTCCTTTTTATAGGCAAGTCCTTTTTTGAACATCTGAAGGAAAATCCACTGAGTCCATTTATAATATTCCGGTGAAGTTGTATTTACCTCTCTTTCCCAGTCAAAGGAAAGTCCGAGCATTTTCAGCTGTTCCTTAAAATGTGCAATATTCTTTTCCGTCACTATGGCAGGGTGAATTTTATTTTTAATAGCGTAATTTTCTGTAGGGAGACCAAAAGCGTCCCAGCCCATGGGGAACAGTACATTATATCCCTCCAGGCGTCTTTTTCTGGAAACTATGTCCATAGCAGTATAAGGACGCGGGTGACCGATATGCAACCCCTGTCCCGATGGATAAGGAAACTCTACCAGAGCATAAAATTTTGGCTTTGAATAGTCAGTACCCGCTCTGAAAGTATTGTGTTCATCCCAGTACCTCTGCCATTTTTTTTCAATGGCAGTAAAATTATACTTCTCACTCATTATATCATTCCTCTTTAACAATTAATTTATATCAATTCCAACTTATTTTACTTACTGCCGGAGTTACTTGACCACTTGTTTGTAAAATGTTCTTTAACATTTGGATTTATACAGATTATTACTGCAAATATAATATCAATTACACCCTCAAGAAGATATATCCAATTATCTGTAAAATGACTTATGTTTGCAGGAAGGTGTATAATTACTATAAGCGCCGCAACTGCTGCAACAACATAATTCAAGTACATAAGACCGGTATAGAGTGCAGCCGCTTCAGCAACTGCAATTACTATATCGGATACACCTCCGCCGAGAATCAGATTAATCACTGATTTTAAAATAAAATAAGCGCCGACTATCAATGAAATATTTCGTCCCGTCTGATTGTTTGTATTCATGTAATTCACTCCTCAATTACATATTCCTCAATGTCTATTTTTTCACCGTCAGCCCACAGTCTTTCAAGCTGATAATAATCCCTTGTTTCTTTATAAAAAATGTGAACAACTATATCGCCGTAATCAAGTATTACCCAGTTTGAACCGTTATAGCCTTCCTTTCTGTTTGGCTCAACACCTGCCTGAGACATTTGGTACTCAACTTCCTCTGCCAAAGTTCTTGTCTGAGTCGAACTATTTCCGCTTGCAATAATAAAATAATCTGCAAGTATAGTCAGATCTGAAATTTTTATAGCCTGAATACTTTCCGCTTTCTTTTTATCAAGAGTACTGATTATAGTTTTCAGCATTTCCTTTTGAGTCATATATTATCTCCTTTACGTTTAATTAGTATCCGTAGTTTTCCTCCTGATTATAATCATAATCATCATAGCCGTCATAACTGCTTTCCTCAGAAGATGAAGTTTCCGTAGTTTTCTTTTTGCTCTCTCCCGGGGTAGCTCCGTCTGCAATATCTTGTAAAGTATCCTGATTCTCATCATAAACATCGGTAGTATAATAATCGCTTTCAATAAGCTCTGTAATAGGCAGGGAATCATAGCTTAAATCAGGCTGATACGGTCTGAAATATTCGTTTATAACATCAATAGTTGCATTTTTATGGATAGACCACACTGAATATCCGTTATACTCGGTCGCTTCACCCGGAACCATCTGAACCGTAACATCGTCAAGATTCATATTGCTTCCGAAGTCTGCAAGAATACTCATTTCCTGCAAAGTCAGATCAGTGCCTATATATCCTTTATTATACACTTCTGTAAGGAATTTAGTCAATTCAACTGTTCCCATATTAAGAGCTTTTTCCATACAGGCAGCCATAAATATTCTCTGTGCTTTTACACGTCCGATATCGCCTTCCATGTATCCTTTTCTTGCACGAACAAACAATTCTGCCTGTTCACCGTTAAGCACCTGTTCACCGGCATAAAGAATTTTATCATATGAATAGAATACATCTTCAGGAAGATCTATCGGAATGCCTCCGACCAAATCAACCATATCTACAATATCAGCGCATCCTGTAGTTATATATCTGTCAATTGGAATGCCGAAAGTATCTCTTACGGCATCAACAACTCGCTGGATCGGTATCAGATTTTCATCACCTAACGTATACACGCTGTTAATCTTGCCATTTTCACTGTACGTATAATCCGGTACAAAACTGTCTCTTGGTATTTGAAGAATATTTATCTTATCATTGATAATATCAAAATGGAACAGCATCATAACATCCGAATTTGAACGATCCTCATCAAATCCCAGAAGCAGAACCGTAAACTGTCCTTCAATTATCTGATCGTTCGTAAAATCACGCTTATCGTCAACTGATTCCGCACCGCTGTTTAATTCATAACTGTTCGGGTCGGCGGATAAAAGCCCTTCTGTACCTGCCATAGGCTGAAGTTCCTTTATCCATCTTATTATAGAGATATGCTCTGTATATGTAAGACCGTCCTTTGTTCTTTCAACAGGAATTATCGGAATATTAAGAACCATGACAGCAATTATTATTACAGCAGCAATAATCGATACTGCAATTATGATCTTTTCCTTAAGGGAAGATTTTTTCTTTTTCATCTTAGGTTTTTTATTAACCGTATCGGACATGCGGTTTTTACTTGTATTCTTATTATTTTTTGCCATCATTTTTCTCCTTATTCTTCTTGTGCACTGAATAGATATATGAATATTGATTATATAAATTAACAGTACATTCAGGAATATAACCCTGCTTTTTTAAAACGCTTTCTATTGAATAACTGACTGCTTCATACATAGCCCTCTCAAAATCCGAATATGCAAGCTTACGCATCTTATCAACATCTTTATAGTCCCTGTCATCGGAAATAAGATCAGCCATATAAATAATTTCCTCAATCTTTGACATACCTGATCTTCCTATTGTATGATACCTTACAGCATTCAATATATCACTGTCATTAATCCCTAATTCAGATTTAATAAAATAAGCTCCTGCCGGACCATGCCACAAAGCTTTTGACGCCAATTCAGTTCCGGAAATATTCATATTCCCTTTAAGCATCAGTTCTTCCTGTTCTGCCGCCGGACTTTCTTTACAGATATCATGAAGAAGTCCTGCAAGATAAGCTTTGTCGGGATCTTCCCCATACATTCCCGCAAGCTTATAAGCTTCGTCTGCCACATTCAGCGAATGAATAAAGCGTTTTTTGGAAAGTCTTTTTTTAAGAAAAGATTTTAATTCTTCCAAAGAATACATAATTATATTCCTCCGGTTTAAAAAATACCAATTTAATATTTAATACTAAATCCTGCTGTTATGAATACAGATTTTTCAGCATAATATATTTTACTACTTTTCCGTTTAAATAGCAAGATATATCTTCATTATTTTTTATCATTTTTCGTATTTTTGTGGAGGATATTGTAACGGCACTGGCATTTACAACAATTGTCTTGCCAAACAAGTTCAACTTTTCAGACATTTTATACAATTGGTTTAAATCTGTACCACAACGTGAAATTGCTGCTAAAGTTACTTTCCCAAGTATTTCACGATATTCATACCATTGATCAAAAGTCAAAAGCATATCGCTTCCGACCATCAAAACCAATTCATCATACGGATAAAGCTGTTTGAAATGTCTTACTGTATATACAGTATAACTTTTTCCCTGTCTGCATAACTCGTAATCACTTATTTCAAAGTCATCATAATTTTCAAGTGCCAGACGGCACATTTCTAATCTATCCTCAGCCAATACATATTCATTGCTGGATTTATGCGGTGCAGTTCCCGACGGAATAAATATTACCTTATCAAGCTTCAATTCATTTCTGACGCTTACTGCAAGATTTATATGTCCGTTATGAATCGGATTAAAGCTTCCTCCGAAAAGTCCGATTTTCGCCATATTACAGTTTAATTTCTATAACCGGCTCTTTAGGATTTCTCTTAAAAAGAACAAATCTGCTGCCGATCACCTGCACTACTTCCGAGCCTGTTTTTGATGCGATTTCTTCTGCTGCTTCTCTGGCTGTATACATACTGTTGTCCAGTACACGAAGCTTTATAAGTTCTCTTTTTCTCAGTGCGTCGTTCACCTGTGAAATCAAGGTTTCGGAAATACCGCCCTTACCGATTTGAAATATTGTTTCGTAATTGCTCGCGATTCCACGCAGCGCTGCTCTCTGTTTACTGTTTAGCATTTATTTTTCCTTTCATCATTTCAAAATACTGCAAAGCTTTCTTAAAGCGTCTGCCCTATGACTGATTTTATTTTTTTCTTCTGCTGAAATTTCCGCAAATGATTTTTCACCGTACATAAAAAGCGGATCGTATCCAAAACCGTTTTCGCCTATAGGTTCATACCCTATCTTACCTCTGCATTCTCCTCTTACATACTGCTCTGTGCCAACCTCGTCAATATAGCAGATCTCGCAGACAAATGCCGCTCCTCTTTTTTCCTCAGGAATACCAGAAAGCTCTGATAGTAACTTGTTGTTTCTGTCTTCATCTGTAGCGTTTTCTCCGGCATATCTGTGAGAATACACTCCCGGAGCGCCGTTTAAATAATCCACTTCCAGACCGCTATCGTCGGCAATAACGGCAGTATGACTGATCTCATAAATTGCTTTTGCTTTTATTCCTGCATTTTCCTTAAAAGTCTTTCCGTTTTCTTCAATATTAATATCAATTCCTGAATCCCTCATGGAAATAATTTCATATCCCAAGAGGCTCAGTATTTCTTGAATTTCCCTGATTTTTCCCTTATTGTTGCTTGCAAGAATTATTTTTTTATTGCTCATTTTCATTTTCCTCTTCTGTCTGTACCGTCTGTGAAGTACTTTCAAATAATGCCCTTACAAAATCTCTGCTGTTAAAAGGCTGAAGATCATCAATCTTTTCTCCGACACCGATCAGTTTAACAGGTATCCCCAATTCATTTTTAATAGAAATTACAATACCGCCCTTTGCTGTACCGTCAAGCTTGGTAAGTACGATACCTGAAATAGGTGCAACCTCTTTAAACAGTCTTGCCTGATTAACAGCGTTCTGACCGGTCGTAGCGTCCAGCACCAGAAGAACTTCCTTTGAACTGTCCGGGGCTTCCCTTTCAATAATTCTGTTCATTTTGGCAAGTTCGTCCATGAGATTTTTCTTATTGTGAAGTCTGCCTGCGGTATCACATATGAGTACATCACAGTTTCTTGCCTTAGCGGCAGCAATAGCGTCAAAGACAACAGACGCCGGATCAGAACCCTCCGCATGCTTTACAATATCTGCACCGGCACGGTCAGTCCATACCTGAAGCTGATCAATAGCTGCGGCACGGAAGGTATCGGCAGCGGCAACAACGACCTTTTTACCGTCATTTATAAACTGATGACACATCTTACCGATCGTAGTAGTCTTTCCTGCACCGTTAACGCCTATAACCATTATAACAGATGGTTTTGATGACAAATCAAGTTCAATATCGTCTCCCATCATTTCAGCAACAATTTCCTGAATAAGTTCCATTATAACTGACGGATCTGTAATTCCTCTTTCCTTGATTCTTTTTCTGAGCTCTTCACATATCTGAACAGAAGTTTCGACACCCATATCACTCATTATCATTGTTTCTTCCAGCTGTTCAAATAATTCCTCATCAATTTTGGTAAAGGAATTTACAACCTTCTGCATCTTCTTTACCATTGATTCCTTGGTTTTTTTAAGACCGTCTTTAATCTTACTGAAAAATCCCATAATCTAAATCCTCCCGACTATTGAGCTGTATTTTCAATATCAACCTGTTCCATTTTCAGAAGCTTTGAAATACCGTCTTCCTGCATTGTAACGCCGTAAAGAACATTAGCTTCCTCCATGGCGCTTCGCCTGTGAGTTACCAGTACAAATTGAGTTTTATCTGTAAACTTTTTCAGATACTGTGCGTATTTCTTAACATTGACTTCGTCAAGTGCGGCGTCAATTTCATCAAGAATACAAAAAGGCGCAGGCTTAAGTTTAAGTATAGCAAAATAAATACATATCGCAACAAACGACTGCTCTCCCCCGGACAGTGAAATAAGATTTTTTATCACCTTTCCCGGCGGCGCTACTCTGATTTCGATCCCCGATTCCAGAACATTTTCAGGATCGGTAAGTACAAGCTCTGCCTTTCCGCCTCCGAACAACTCCGTAAAAATAGACTTGAAGTTATTATTTATAATCACAAAGCTTTCCGCAAATATACGGCACATATCTCCAGTCAAATCTTCAATAAGCTTTTCAAGGTCACGCTTGGAGGTTCTGACATCTGTAAGCTGTTCGGACAAAAACTTAAATCTTTCAGAAACTTCCTTGTATTCTTCAATAGCGCCTACGTTTACATTTCCAAGAGCACGTATTTTCATTTTGATTTCATTAAGCTCTTTCTGAGCCGCCATACGGTCATTAATTTTTTCAGCCGCATTTTCCGCTTCAGAACGAGTCATCTCATACACCTCGTAAAGCTGATTGATTATACTGTCATAATCACGCTGCGCAGATATTTTACGTTCATCAATTTTAGAAATCTCACCGGAATACTTTTCTTTAGCGTCATTAAGCGCCTTCATTCCGTTTCTTAAATTTGTAACATACATATCCTGTTCACGATGAATATTCTGCCATTTTTTTATATCGGTATTGCAGGTTTCAATAGTAGTTTTAACATTTTCCAGTTGCTGTTTGCGTTCTTCTATAAGTTCTTTCTTTTCTTTAATAGTCTGTTCCAGGCTTTTTTCTTCTTCAGACAGTCTACCCAGATTTTCAGCCGTATCAGTCATACCGGATTTCAAGGTCTCAAGCTCTCTCTGCGAAGATTCATAATCCTTAGCAAGCTCAGCAGATTTTATTTTCAGTTCTGACATTTCAGCAGAAAGAGACTCTCTGCGGTTTCTCACAGATTCCTTTCTGCCCTGTTCCTTAACAAGATTTTCCTCTGCAATACGAATACGGTTTCTTATTTCTTCAAATTTCTCCTGTGCATTCTTAGCGTTTTCCAAAGCATTTTTCTTTTTCTCCTGAAGACTATTAAATCTGTTTTCAAAATCCTCAGCCTGAGAAACAGTTTGTTTTTCCAGTGCGCATACACGGGCAAGCTCAGAATCAAATCTGATTTTATCCTGAGTCAGTACAGCCAACTCTTCCTTTATTTCCTCAGACTGCCTTGCCAGCTTTGCTGTTTCATCGGCAAGCCTCTGAGTTTTCAATTCTGCTTCCGAACGCTTTACATTCAAACTTTCTATATCCTTTTCAATACTTTCAAGCTCATTTTTACGTGAAAACACACCGGCTGAATGCACGGCAGAACCGCCTGTAAACGAACCTCCGGCATTGACGACCTGACCGTCCAGAGTTACTATTCTGAATTTATAGCCGAATTTTTTAGCGATCATTGCCGCACTGTCAATATCGTCCGCTACTGCAGTACGTCCCAGCAGAGAATTGACAATTCCTCTGTACTGCTCGTCAAATTCAACCAGTTCGTTTGCCATTGAAACAAAACCGTTTTCCGAATAAAGACGCTGTTCATTAAGCACATTTCCTCTAACCGAAGTCATAGGCAAAAATGTGGCACGTCCCATTCTCTGTTCCTTAAGCATTCTTATACAGCGTTTTGCAGCAGTATCATCCTCAACAATTATGTTCTGCATAGCTCCGCCCAAAGCAGTTTCAATAGCGGTCGCATATTCCTGCTTTACATTAATAAGCTGAGCTACCGTTCCTCTGATTCCGCTTATTCTTCCTCCGGAGGATGCTTTTATTATCTCCCTGACGCTTTTGGCAAACCCCTCCATATTATTTTCAAGGTCGATCAGAAGTTTTTTTCTCTGTTCTTTTGATCTTATATCAAAAAGTATGTTTTCACTTTCTTTTTTGTAATCGGAAAGCTTTTTCTGCTTGTCATTATAAAGCTTTGTCAGTCCGACAAATTTGTTTCTCAATTCCTCGGACTTTTCTTTCAATACTCTTATACCGTCGGAAATCTCATCTTTCTCTTTACCGTACTGCTCTGCAAGTTCACTCAGCTGTTTCCTTTGATTTTGCAGCATTTCCAGCTGTTCGTCAGCGTCCTGTGCCGATGAATCAGAATTGCCAATTTCCGAACGAAATTCACTGAGCTTTATATACAGATTATTTATTTCATTACCAGTCATATCAGAGCTTTTACCGATACTGTCCGCTTCACGCTGAGCTTCTTCAAAACTTTTCTTAACTTGTTCAAGCTGCGTTTCAATACTCTCAGACTGTTTTTTTATTTCTTCAATCTGTGTTATTTTTTCTTCAATTTGTTTACTAATCTTTTCCTTATAAGCCGACTGATTCTTCTGCTGTTCCCTCACAGAAGCCAAAGAGCCTTCACTATGGGCAATATCATTTTCACATACCGCTATATCAGATTTATACTCCGATGAAAATTGTTCGGTCTGAAGGATTTTTTCTCTCAAATCTTCAATGTTTACGGTACTCTCCTGAATTTTTCTGTAACCGTCCTGAATTTTGAGTTCTTCACGCTCAATATCATTCTGTATATTTTCATATTCTGTTTTATTGATAAGCAGTGCGTTTTCAAGCTCGTCAAGCTTTGATATAAGTTCCTCCAGACGATTGACCCAAACAGAAATTTCCAGCGTCTTTTTCTGCTGGGCAAGCACAACAAACTTTTTTGCCTTTTCAGACTGAATTTTAAGAGGCACTACACGTCCTTCAAGTTCTGCTACTATATCGTTAAGCCTTAACAGATTATCCTGTGCGGCAGCAAGCTTTCTTTCCGCCTCGACTTTCTTATATCTGAACTTGGAAATACCTGCCGCTTCTTCAAATATATCACGCCGTTCATTACTCTTTGCACTGACAATTTCAGCAATTCTTCCCTGTCCTATAATCGAGTAACCGTCACGCCCCAGACCAGTATCCATAAACAACTCGTTTATATCCTTAAGACGTACGTTTTTGCCGTTTATTTTATATTCGCTTTCACCGCTTCTGTAAAGCTTTCTTGTAACGCTTACTTCGTCATCATCACTGTTAAGCTCCCTGTCGGAATTATCTATATTCAGCGTTACCATAGCAAAACCTACAGGTTTTCTGGCAACAGTACCGGAAAAAATAACATCTTCCATTTTGTTTCCCCGAAGTGTTTTAGTGGATTGCTCCCCCAGAACCCATCTTACAGAATCGCCGATATTACTTTTTCCGCTGCCGTTGGGTCCTACAACTGCTGTAAGACCCTTGTCAAAGGTAAGCTTTATTTTATCCGGAAAGGACTTAAAGCCCTGTAATTCCAATGATTTTAAATACATATGTCAACCTCTGATTTCACACTGATATTTCGGGATATCTTCATCTCCCACTACTTTTATATCTACATTATTTTGTTTTCTGAAATATTCTATATTTGACTTTTTATGCCCCAGCGCTTTGCTTATACATGACGGATTCACTGCAAAGGTCACTTGACTGAATCGGCATTTCATTACTTTTACTATACTGTTATTATAACCTTCAGCAATGATTTTTTCCATTTTTCTCCGATAAATCCTGCTCTCACTAAGTTCTTTAAACGCCGGATGATAAAATCCTGAAATCATATCACCCTCTACCCCGTCAGACGCATGAAGTCCGCACTTTATAACATCAATGCCCTGCATATGAAATTCCTCAAGCATATTACTGCAAAGCTCAACAACCGTATCAAAAGACATTAATTTATACTTTCCGCTTTCATAAAGTTCTGCAAGCTTAGTTCCCTTCAGTACAACGACCGGATAAATTCTGACTGTATCGGGACAGATTTCAATAATACTTTCCATAGTTTTAAGTTCGTCATTAACACTGCTTTTATAAAGACCAACCATCATCTGAAGTCCCAGCTCAAAGCCGTATTCACGAATAAGAACCGACGCTCTATAAACGTCCTCAGCCGTGTGACCTCTTTCATTTGCCTTAAGAACATGATTTGCCATACTCTGAGCACCAAGTTCTATTGATGTCACACCGTATGATTTTAAAATATCAAGAATTTCCCTATCTATAAAATCAGGACGTGTGGAGATTCTTATTCCCTTAAAACCGTATTCACCCAAATAGCATTTTGCAGCGTCAAGTAGAGAAACCATATAATCTCTGTCAATTGCAGTAAAGCTGCCGCCGAAAAAAGCAATCTCACTGTTTTCCTTATCCTTTACCTCTGTTACAGCCTGACGGCATATCCGATGTACATCATTTGCTTTCGGAGCATATGACTGACCGCTTATTGTTTTTTGATTACAGAAGCTGCACTGATGAGGACAGCCTGCATGGGGTACAAAAATAGAAATATTACAATGACTCATAACCCATAAGCTCCAGAGCTTCCTTTGCAGCCATCTGCTCAGCTTCCTTTTTGCTTCTTCCAATGCCCGTTCCTATAACGTTTGAATTAAGGCGTACCTGAACTTTAAACGCCTTATTATGATCCGGTCCGGACTGTCCTACAAGCTTATATTCAACCTTTTCCTCAGGATTTTTCTGTATAATTTCCTGTAAAATAGTTTTATGATCACTGAAAGATACTGGTTTACGGTCATCAATATCCTTAGGAATAAACTTTAAAATATGTCTTCTTGCCGCTTCAAGACCCCCGTCAAGAAAAACCGCCGCTATTACCGCTTCAAAAGCGTCCGCAAGAATAGAAACTCTTTCACGTCCGCCGGTATTTTCCTCGCCTTTTCCCAGAAGAATATGCTCTCCTAGATCTATCTGCTTAGCAAATTCATAAAGTGATTTTTCACATACCAGCGACGCTCTTATTTTTGTAAGCTCTCCTTCCGGAAGATGCGTAAAATGTTCAAACAAATACTGTGAAACAACAATTGATAAAACGCTGTCCCCCAAAAATTCAAGACGTTCATTGCTATTTCTTCCTTTTCTTTTTTCATTTGCATAAGAAGAATGAGATAAAGCTTCTATAAGCAATTCCTTATCATTAAAATAATATCTGATTTTTCCTTGAAATTCTTCCAAATTTTTGTCTAAATTTTCCATATCACTTTTCCTCTGTTTACTTTTTTATGGATTTAACGATGGTTTCCGTAACACCGCCGTCAACACAATTTTTAGCCTGTCTGACAGCATTATAAAAAGCCTTGGCGTCAGAGCTTCCGTGAGCCTTTATAACAGGTTTTGATATTCCCATTAAAACTGCTCCGCCCTCTTCGGTGTAATCCATACGTTTTTTGAATTTTTTTATTTTACCCATAACCATAAGAGCAGAAAGCTTTGACAAAATTCCTCCGGAAAAAATACTTTTCAGCTCTCCGGAAAAAAACGAACCCATTCCCTCATATAACTTCAGCGCTACATTACCAGTAAAACCGTCGGATACTGCAACGTCAAAATCACCCTTTGGCAGATCTCTGGCTTCAAGGTTTCCGCAGAAATTAACAGGAGCATTTTCAAGAAGCTTGTATGCTTCAATCTCCAGTTCACGTCCCTTAGTATCTTCTGCACCCACATTTATAAGACCTACCTTGGGTTTTTTTATACCTTTTACCTTTTCCATATATGCAGACGCCATTAAAGCAAATTGCACCAGCATTTCGGGTCGGCAGTCAATATTCGCTCCTCCGTCCACCAGCATAACATGTCCCCTTGCCGTAGGCAGAATAGGCGCAAGCACAGCTCTTTTTATACCTTTGATTCTTTTGGCTATAAATGTAGAACCGACTACCAGCGCTCCGGTACTTCCTGCACACACAAATGCATCTCCCTTGTCCTCGCTTAACAATTTCAGCCCTACAGCCATTGAGCAACCATTACGGCTTTTTAAAATCTCAGACGGTTCCTCATGAATATCAATTACTGAATCCGAATGCTCTATTATCATGCCGCTTATATCAATTCCATTATCCGCAGCAGTCTTGGCAATTATATTTTTGTTTCCTGTAAGTGTTATATCAATTCCAAGTTTTTCCTGTGCCATACGGCAGCCTTTAATTACTTCCAGAGGAGCATTATCTCCCCCGAAAGCGTCTACAATTATATTCATATACGTCAACCTTTTTTATTTACTGTACGTTCCAGAGCGTCTATCGCACGGTCCGCATAAGCTTTATATTTTAATTTTTTATCCTTTATTCTTTCCGGAAGATCAGGCAAAATACCCATATTACAACCCATCGGCTGAAAGTCACCGCTGCACCCTCCGCTGATATATGCAGTCAATGCGCCGATCATAGTTTCAGGAGGAAGTATCAGCGACTGTTCGCTGTTTAAATACCTTGCCATATTGATCCCCGCCATTATTCCGCTTGCCGCAGATTCAATATATCCTTCAACACCGGTAATTTGTCCGGCAAAAAATATATCCGGGTCACTTTTCAGGCTGTATGATGGTTTCAACAGTCTTGGACTGTCAATAAACGAATTACGATGCATAACCCCATATCTTACAAACTCAGCATTATCCAGACCTGTGATCATTGAAAACACTCTCTTCTGCTCACCGAATTTCAGGTTTGTCTGAAATCCTACAAGATTATACATAGTCCCTTCTGCATTTTCTTTTCTCAGCTGAACCACGGCATAAGGGCGCTTTCCTGTACGCTTGTCGATCAGTCCCACTGGCTTTAACGGACCGAAACGCATGGTATCCTCGCCTCTTTTGGCAAGTACCTCCACAGGCATACAGCCCTCATACACCTTGAAATCTCTTTTGTCAAATTCTTTTAAAGGTGCGGATTCAGCAGAAATCAACGCATTATAAAAAGCAAGATATTCTTCCTTGTTCATGGGACAATTTATATAGTCTGCGTCCCCTCTGTCATAGCGTGATGCAAAGAATACCTTTTCCATATCAAGACTTTCAAACGTCACGATAGGAGCGGCTGCATCAAAGAAGCTGAGATAATTGCCGCATTTTTCACGTATGCTTTCTGCAAGCTCTCCGAAAGTAAGCGGACCGGTAGCTATAATAACTGGTCCGTCCGGAATTTCGGTTACTTCCTCATCAATTATTTCTATAAGCGGATTCTGTTTTATCTTTTCAGTAACTGCATCGGAGAATTTCTCTCTGTCAACTGCCAGCGCCCCTCCTGCCTCAACGGCATTTTCCTTTGCGCATGGTACGATCAATGAACCCAGAATTTCCATTTCTTCTTTGAGAAGTCCGGCAGCCGAATCGTGTCTGGACGCTTTCAGGGAATTGGAGCATACAAGCTCTGCCAAACCGGAATAATGGTGCGCAGGCGTATATTTATGAGGTTTCATTTCATATATATAGGACTTTATTCCTGCACTGGCCAGCTGCCATGCCGCTTCACAACCGGCAAGTCCTCCGCCGATAATTTTAACTGTCATCAAAGATTCCTTTCGTAACCGCAGTCAGGCTTTTCACATAAAAGCTTTCCGGATTTTCCGCCTTTTTTGAAAAGTGTGCTTCCGCACTTCGGACACTTATCTTCAACCGGAGCGTTCCATGTCATAAAATTACAGTCCGGATATCCGTCGCAGCCATAAAAATTTCTTCCTTTTTTAGACTTTTTAAGAACAATCTTACTGCCGCATAGAGGACATGTACCCTTTGTTGCCTGAACGATTTTTTTAGTATTTTTACATTCAGGAAATCCAGGACATGCAAGAAACTTACCGAAACGTCCGATTTTAATTACCATTTTTCTTCCGCAGAGGTCGCATTCAACGTCTGTTTCCTCGTCAGGTACCTTAACTCTTTTGCCCTCCATAGCTTTTTCAGCCTTTGTAAGCACCTTGTCAAAGTCCTTATAAAATACGTCCAGAGTATCCACCCAGTTGGTTTCTCCTCTTTCAACCCCGTCAAGATCGCTTTCCATTTTAGCAGTAAATTTAGCGTCCACAATATGCTTGAAGTGATCCTTCATAAGATCAGTCGTAACTTCACCTAATGCCGTAGGTCTAAGCTGCTTACCGTCACGTTCAACATACATACGTGAAATAATTGTTGATATAGTAGGAGCATAGGTACTAGGTCTGCCTATACCGTTTTCTTCCATAGTTTTAATTAGAGAAGCTTCTGTAAATCTTGAAGGAGGCTGTGTAAAATGTTGATTTCCCAGAATTTCTTTCAATTTCAAGATATCTTCCTTATTTATCGGGGGCAGCATTTTATTGTTTTCTTCTTCACTGTCCTTCTTTTCTTCATACAGCTTTGTAAAACCGTCAAATTTAACGGAATAACCGGACGCTTTAAAGGTACAGCCTTCTGCTTCAATCGTTACCGACACTGTATCAAGAAGAGCATTTGCCATTTGGCTTGCAATAAATCTTTCCCAGATAAGCTTATATATCTTAAATTGGTCGGTAGTAAGACTTGCCTTGACTCTGTCCGGCGTAAGCTCCGGCAGAGACGGACGTATAGCTTCATGTGCGTCCTGAGCATTTTTCTTTGATTTAAATACCCTTGGAGACGGCGGTAGATATTCCTTGCCGTAAATTTCTTCTATGCATTTAGCGGCTGCATCTCTTGCTTCATCAGAAATTCTAAGACTGTCTGTTCTCATATAGGTTATGAGACCCACAGCGCCCATTCCCTCAATTTCAACGCCTTCATACAGCTCCTGAGCGGCTTTCATAGTTCTCTTAGCCTGAAATCCCATTCGCTTAGACGCTTCCTGCTGTAAAGTAGAAGTAATAAACGGCGGCGCAGGCTGTTTTCTTGTAACTCTCTTTTTAACATCAGTAACAGTATATACTGCGTTTTCCAGTCTTTTTAAAACCTCGTCAGTTTGCTCTTTATTTGCAAGTTCTGCTTTTTTACCGTCAATTGCAGAAAGCTTTGCGGCAAAAACCTTACGGCTGGACGGCGCTGTAAATTTAGCGTCAATACTCCAGTATTCCTGAGGAACAAATTCCTTTACTTCCTTTTCCCTGTCTACTATAAGACGTACCGCTACCGACTGAACACGTCCGGCAGAAAGTCCTCTCTTAACCTTTTTCCACAGAAACGGACTAAGCTTATATCCCACTATTCTGTCAAGAATACGTCTTGCCTGCTGTGCGTTAACAAGGTCAAGGTCTATTTTATGAGGATTGCTCATTCCTGCCTTTACACCGGATTTTGTAATCTCATTAAATTCCACTCTGTTATTATCGTTAATATCCAGACCCAGCATATTTGATATATGCCATGAAATAGCCTCTCCTTCTCGGTCCGGGTCAGTTGCAAGGTAAACATGTTCGCTTTTTTTAGCGTACTTCTTCAATTCCTTAATAACGTCCTCTTTGCCCTTCATGTCCACATACTGGGGTTCAAAATTATTTTCAAAGTCTATACCCATTTTGGATTTAGGCAAATCCCGTACATGTCCCATTGAAGCAACAACTTCATAATTTCCGCCAAGATATTTTTTTATTGTCTTTGCCTTGGCAGGAGACTCAACTATTACTAAATCTGACATATCTATATAATATTTTTCCGTAAATTACGAAAAAAATCTCCTTTCTTAAAAATTCTCACTGAAAGCTTTCAGCAAAGCCTGTACTTATTGTCAGGTCTGAGCTCTGCGGCTCCCATAATTTCAAGCTCGGTAAGTATCGCAAGAACCTGAAACGAATCAATATCTGTTGCCAGTGCGATCTCATCAGAATGCAGATCACCATCTTTAAGACATGCCGCCACAAGACGCTGTTCATCTGTCATATCATCCAGCAGATGTTCATATGCCATTTGCGTTCCCTGCTTCGTAATTTCCTGTTCTTCCTGAGGTTTTATCCTACTGCTTTGATTTTTTCTTTTAACAGTTCTGCTGTCCCGATACGGTATATCATTTTCTCCGTAAAGCTCCGGCCATTTCATAGAAATATCATTATTTCTGAAGTAATCTGACGTATAGTACTCATAAAGTATATCAAGATGACTGAAAACCGGCACAGCACCGTCACGAAGATATTTTATCACTCCTGAGTACCTTTTGTCAAATATATCTCCGGGAGGAATACAGAAAACAGTTCTTCCCTGCTCCGCCGCATGGGCTGCAGTTATCAAAGAACCGCTTTTTTCATCTGCCTCTGTAACTAGAGTTCCGAAACACATGCCGGAAATAATTCTGTTTCTTACATGAAAACACCATCTGTCAGGACGTGTACCCGGAAGATATTCCGTTATAACAACACCGTTTACAGCTATCATTTTCTTTGCCTTTTCATTTTCCTTAGGATAATTCACATCAAGACCGCATGCAAGTACAGCGGCAGTGCAGCCATTTTGTTTAAGAACACCCTTATGAGCCGCAGAATCAAGTCCCAAAGCAAAACCGCTTACGACTGCTATTTCTCTTTTAGCCAGTTCACCGCAGATTTTTTCTGTTATTTCTGCGCTGTAAACTGAAGGCTTTCTTGTTCCTACGCACGCTACGGCCGGACGGCTTATAAAATTTTCCATATTACCCATACAAAACAGTACGGCAGGAGGATTATAAATATTCCTGAGCAGAGGAGGATAATTTTCATCTTCAAAGGTTATTATTCTGTATCCTTTATCCTCACAGTATTTAATTATACTGTCGCACTGTTCTATATGAGTAGTAACGGCAGATTTCTTTTCCTTGGCATTCATAGACGCATGATTTCCTTCGTGAACAGCGTCATACGCTTTTTTAACGTCCTGAAAGGGAATAACCATTTCCCATATACGCTCATTTCCGGGTCTGAACGCCATAACAAACCAAAGCCAGTATCTTGCATTACCCAAATTTCATCAGCTCCCACATTATTATTCCCGTAGCCATTGCCGCATTAAGTGAATCAATATTTCCGTTCATTTTTATTGTTATTCTCTGCGTACATTTCAAAATTATTTCTTCAGGCAGTCCGTTCCCCTCATTGCCTATGACAATACCTCCTCCGTTTCTGAAGTCAACTGTTTTAATGTCAACGGCATCTCTGTCCACAACAGCGGCATATGTATTAATTTCAGCACTGTCCATAGCAGCAAAAACATCGTCGGCAGGTATATCCCTGTACACAGGAATTCTGAAAATAGAACCCATTGTTGAACGTACAACCTTAGGATTATATATGTCACAGCTTTCTGTAAAGATCACGCCGTTCAGTCCCAAAGCGTCAGCAGTTCTTATTATCATACCCGCATTTCCCGGATCCTGAAGCTGATAAAGCACCGCATAACGTCCGCGCTTCTTCAGGTTGCTGAGCTTATCGGTTTTATCAATAAAAGCGCATTCTGCAAAAATACCCTGAGTTTTTCCTGTATCTGCAATTTTTACTCCCAGTTCATCGGATATTGCTATTAAATCAATATCCCGAAGCTTAATACTTTCCAGCTTATCGGCATATTTTTTTAAAGCCGATTCAGTGACAAATATTTTTTTAACAGGAGCATTATTTTTAAGTGCGTCAAAAACAAGACGGCTTCCCTCAAGAGCAAAAAGCCTGTTATGAAAACGTTCCTTTTTTGAGATCATAAGCTTTCTGAAACGTTTAACAGACGGATTATCTTTAGACGTAACGGTATCTGATAAAAATCCGGAAATATTCATAAAAATCTCCATTCTGGCAGATCGATTAAAAAGTCACAAAATTTAAACGAAAACACGCTCCGATATAAAAAGAGCGTGTTTTTTTAATAAATTAAAGAGCGGCTTTAGCCTTTTCAACAATAGCTGTAAAGCCTGCCGGATCGCTGATTGCGATTTCAGAAAGCATCTTTCTGTTGAGTGTGATTCCAGCTTTCTTTACGCCGTTCATGAACTGTGAATAGTTGATTCCATTCATTTTGCATGCGGCGCTGATTCTTGTTATCCAAAGCTGTCTGAAATCTCTTTTCTTCTTCTTGCGTCCTGCATATGCATAGTTGCCGGACTTCATAACAGCCTGTTTAGCCATCTTGAAATGCTTGCTCTTAGCGCCCCAGTAGCCCTTTGCAAGCTTTAGAGTTTTATTTCTTCTCTTGCGAGTCATCATCGCACCCTTAACACGTGCCATAGTTTATACCTCCGTTTAACTTCTGCCAATATTACATATAAGGAATTAACTTCTTTACTGTTGGAGCATTTGTTTCGCTTGCAACACCTGCGCAGCGAGCAATTCTCTTTCTCTTTGTATCCTTCTGTGTAAGTCTATGTCTTTTGTTTGTGTGCTGATATTTAACCTTACCATTTTTAGTCAGCTTAAAACGTTTTTTAGCACCTGAATGTGTTTTAACCTTAACCTTTGCCATAACCTGTTCCTCCTTTATTTACTGGATGCTTTCGGCGACATGAACATAACAATACTGCGACCTTCCATTTTGGCAGGCTTATCAACAACACCGACCTCTGCACAGGCTCCCTTGAATTTTTCAAGCAGTTCCTCGCCCAGCTGCGGATGCGCAATAGCACGCTTACGAAATCTGACGGAAACCTTTATTTTATCTCCGTTTTTCAGGAATTTCTGAGCCTGATTGACCTTTGTGTTAAAGTCGTGAGTATCAATCGCAGAAAACATTCTGATTTCTTTAATTTCAACAACCTTCTGATTCTTTCTTGCTTCCTTTTCTTTCTTTGCCTGTTCAAAGCAATACTTGCCATAGTCAAGTATACGGCATACAGGCGGCTTAGCCTGCGGAGCAATCTTTACCAGGTCAAGATCCTTTTCATAAGCCATTTTCTGAGCTTCTCTGGCAGAAATAACGCCGATTTTTGTTCCGTCAACGTCAATCAGAAGAACTTCCTTGTCTCTGATTTCTTCGTTGATCTGCAGTTCCTGTTTGCTAATAGTCAGCACCTCCAAGCATTAATCATGGCGCAAATAAAATTTAATCGCCAAAACAAAAATGAGTGCAGATAAAATCAGCACTCATGAAAAATCAAGCGGTATTAACCCGTATAATTTCACTATTAACCATTCCGAGTGTTTCATCTCATGGTGAGAACTGATATTCTGCTTTATTTTACTAATCAATTATATACCTGTTTCATAAATTTGTCAAGTGTTTTTTTATATTTTTTTATTTAGACAACTTTTCTTTAAGTCCTCTGAACAATTCAACACACTTAAATCTCACTTCGTATTTATCCGGATTTTTCATTATATCCAGTTCTTCGGCTTCAAAATAATCTTCAGCCGCTTGTTCATCACTTTCAACCTTTTCCGCTGCCGGAATGCACAGAGGCGGATACATTACACACCACCAATTATGTCCTTCCGCTTCTCCTATTGTAACCCTCAATGCGTCATATTTTCCGGCAGGCATTGTTATATCTCCGTATTCACGGGCGTCAAATTCCATATTTACCAGCTGAGTCTGGACAGTATAATTATAACCGTTTGCGTGTATAACGTCAAGTACGATATCATTTATTTCATCAAGTTTTTCGTTTGCTCTTATTTTCATTTCCTCGAGATTTTCGCATCCGCCGAAAATCTCATCTGAATTTTCTAAAAGCTTGTCCCTTACTTTCAGCTTAAGATTCTGATCATATTCAGTATCGGAATTTGCAAGTATATGCATTCTGAGAACCTCATGCTCAATTTTGTCAAGCTTTTTTTCAAATCCTGCAAAATTTGAAAAAATAATACTGCCTATAAGCCCTGTAAGTAAAATTATGTCTGTTTTTTTCATGTCAGTCACCTCATTGAAGAGGTTTGACATGAAAAACAAATTTTATTCACTCACTGTAAAATTATTGCTCATATTCATATGAACTTTCCAAAGAAATTATTTTATGCGTCCATTTAAAAAACATTAGTCCCATGCCTGAAATTATAACCATCACCATCGGTACAACTGAAAATGTTCTTTCTGTTTTTTCCTGATTTTTTTTGGAACCGGAAAACGTCATTCCATTTTCATCAGCATAAGCCTTTCCCAGCGAATTTTCGCTGCCATTAATCACAAAGCTTCCCATCGGTACAAGCGAACCGTCTCCTTCATAACCTACAGCAAAGTTTCCAACGCTTATTGTACTGTCGGGAATATTTATACTTCTCAAGCTGCTGCACCGCAAAAATGCAAAATCATTTATTTCATAAAGATTTTCTGAAAGCTTTATATCCTCCAGCATTTTACAGTCTGCAAAGGCATACTCTCCGATTCTTGCAGTACTGTCCGGAATATCTATGCTTCTGATACTGCTGCAATTATAAAATGCATATTTTTCTATACTTTTAAGAGTATCCGGAAGCTCTACGGTTTTCATAGAACTGCAATTGAAAAAACTGCCCTCCTCAACAGTATTTATACTGCCTTCAATGATTGCCGTTTCTAATGAACTGCATTCATAAAAAGCATGATGTCCCACTTTTTCCACGCTTTCAGGTATAATAACCTTTTCAAGCGATTTACATCTGTAAAATGCATTTTCACGAATTTCCGATACAGGTTTACCGTCAATAAATTCAGGAATGCAAATAATTTCCGGTTCTCCTTCAAATCCTGTTATAACCGCCTTATCATTGCATATAATATAATTTAAAGTTTCACAGTATGTATCCGCACTTGCCGGACCATTGCATAACGCCGCCGATAATACCGCCGATATGACAGCGGCAAACATTCTGTTCTTTTTCATAAGCTGCTCCTTTACAGTTAAATGATCAACACTTTTTTAAGACATCGTTGTTTAACGGTCGCCTTACCATAATTTTAAATCCGGAAATATTAATTGTAAATCAGTTTTTCATCGTAATTTCTCGACTGATACTTTATAGAAATATTTATAACCGATCAAATATCCATACTAATTTCCATTTTGCAGTTACTTTTTAATGTTTTTTGCAAAAAATACTTATTTACAATTTATACATAATTTATTAACAAAAAATTAATAATATTATTGTAAAGTTTTTGTGTATATATCTTTAAATAAAGAAAATTGGAGTAAATATGAATAAATTTAAATTATTTGCTGGAATTACAGCAATTTGTCTTTTAACGACCGGTTGTGCTGAAAACGAAAATATAAGTCAGTCAACATCAGAACAATCATCGTCCGTATCAGAAATGGAATCTTCATCACAGTCTGACAAAAATCCGAATATACTCAGCGATGAAAAAAATCCCCTTACAGGCGAATACGGTTTCAATGAAAACGCCGTCGGAAAAAGACCTGTTGCCGTTATGGTAAGCAATATAAAGGCTGCGCTTCCGCAGTATGGCATTGACGAAGCGGACATAGTTTATGAGCTTCCTGTTGAAGGCGGAATAACAAGGCTTATGGCAATCTATGCGGACTATACAAACGTTCCGGACGTTTGTTCCGTAAGAAGCTGCCGATACTACTACCCTCTTATTGCTTATGGTATGGATGCAATTTACTGTCACTGGGGTTCGGACAAAACAATCGCCCTTGATACCTTGAATTACCTTGATATAGACAGATTTGACGGAAATGACAATTCGCTTGGTTACGGTACAGTTTTTGAACGTGATGAAGAAAGAGCTGCCTACTACGATACCGAACATACCGGATGTCTGAGGGGGTCAAGACTTGCCGACGCCATTGAAGATATGGGATACAGAACGGATATCAATGAAACCAATGAATCAGGCACATTTATATTCAACAGTCCTGACTCTCCGAAAGAACCTGACGGTGCAGTCTGCATGACAGCACAGCTTAATTATTCCGGTGACTACTACAGTACATTTGAATATGACAGCAGCAATGAAACATATTTTAAGTATCATTCCGGTTCTCCTCATAATGATGGTGTAACGGGAAATCAGCTTGAATTCAAAAATGTCATAATCCTTGCAACATCAATCTCAACTCGAAGCGACGGAAAGCTTATGGATATCGGTCTTGAAAGCGGAAACGGCTATTATGTTTCTATGGGAAAAGCACAGCCTATAACCTGGTCAAAAGACTCTGACGACAGTCCTATAAAGCTTTATGACGAATCCGGAAATGAAATTTCTATCAATGCCGGAAAAAGCTATATAGGATTTATCAGCGAAAATAATATTTCAATAGAATAATTTCTGACTATTGACAAATAAAATTTCATATGATATAATGCACATGAAGTATAAGAGATTTGAGGTGAAAAGATGCGCAGAATTTCTTGTTAATGGATTTGCATAACAAAATATTTTTTATATACTGCAAAAACAGTATAGTTTTGTTGTGCCATTACAGGAAAGCTGCATATCTTTATCTTCACATATAAAACCATACCTGAATCTGTCTTGATGCAGGCGTAATTGTGAGCTATAGGATATTACTTTCCTGTAGCTATTTTTATTTCAGGAGGTACTTTATATGTCGATGATAAACGTTACAAATCTCACTTTTGCCTATGACGGCAGCTATGATAACATTTTTGAAAATGTCAGCTTTCAGATAGATACTGACTGGAAACTTGGCTTCACCGGCAGAAACGGCAGAGGAAAAACAACATTTCTGAATCTGCTGCTGAAAAAATATGAATACAGCGGAACTATTTCATCAAGTGTCCCTTTTGAATATTTTCCATATGAAGTCACAGACAAGGAACAGCTTACAACAGATGTAATTTCCTCTGTTTGCTATGACTTTCAGCAATGGCAGCTTATGCGTGAGCTAAATTTACTGCAAGTGTCAGAAGACGTGCTTTACAGACCGTTTAACACACTTTCCAATGGTGAGCAGACGAAAGTTCTTCTTGCCGCACTGTTTTTAAAAGAAAACAACTTTCTTCTTATTGACGAGCCTACCAATCATCTTGATGTTAATGCCAGAAAAATTGTCGGGGACTATCTTAATTCTAAAAAAGGATTTATTCTCGTTTCCCATGACAGAAATTTTCTTGATAGCTGCGTCGACCATATTCTGTCAATAAACAGAAATAATATTGAAATTCAAAAGGGTAATTTTTCGTCATGGCTTGCAAATAAGGAAGCTCAGGATAATTTTGAACGTAATGAAAATGAAAAGCTAAAAAAGGATATTAAACGGCTTTCAAATGCTGCTAAAAGAACTTCAGATTGGTCGGACAAAGCTGAAAGCAGAAAAATAGGATTTGATCCGAAAAAAGTTGAAAAAAACATTAACCGTCGTCCCATGCAGGCAGCAAAAGCAAAAAAAATGATGTCACGCTCTAAGCAGATACAATCACGACGTCAAAACGCCATTGAAGAAAAATCAAAGCTTCTTAAAAATACTGAAACCATAGACTCTTTGAAGATTTTTCCGCTGAAATTTCATTCTGACTGCCTTATTTCCATCAAAAATATATCAATAAAATATGATGACAAAATTATTTGCGAAAACGTCAATTTTCAAATAAATCAAGGAGACAGAATCGTTCTCAATGGTCAGAACGGCTGCGGAAAGTCAAGCATTTTAAAGCTTTTATGGGGCGATAATATCGAATACAGCGGTGAAATCATTAAAAATAATCAACTGAAAATTTCTTATATTCCGCAGGATACATCGTTTTTGTACGGCAGTCTGACTGAATACGCTGAAAATCATCAAATAGATGAAAGTCTTTTCAAGACTATTCTACGCAAGCTTGACTTTTCAAGAACACAACTTGAAAAAAATATAGAAAATCTAAGTGCAGGTCAAAGAAAAAAGGTACTTATTTCAGGAAGTCTTTGTCAACAGGCGCATTTATACATCTGGGATGAACCTTTGAATTATATTGATATTTTCTCAAGAATGCAGATTGAACAGCTTTTACTGACATTTAAACCAACATTGCTTTTTGTGGAACATGATAAGCAGTTCCAAGACAATATCGCCACTAAAATAATTCAAATATAACAAAAGGGCAGTTGTATTAAAATACAACTGCCTGCCTTTTGTCCCTTTTATATGAATATTTAACCCTATTATTGCAACTTTTATATCACTTTTATCTGCAAATTTCCATTTCGTACTAATCGTCTCACCATAGACAGTAATTGTCATATATGTATCCATAGCAAAAAATGACTTCCCCTGAGATTCTTTCTTCAGACTCCAATTCATCACGACCTGAGTATAGAAAGATAGAGTAGCAAAATGGATCAAGCACTATCAAAAACAAGAAAACTCGCTAATTTTATTAAGGCTATGTTTTTTATTGTTATCCCGCCGACCATTTTCAAACAATCAGTTTTCACTTATTGTCTTAATCCTTAAACTATGTATTGCCTCATAAATTTTACGGGCAATATATGGATTATTCATCGTATAAAGATGTATTCCATCAACGCCCTGTGTTATCAAATCAACTATTTGATCTATCGCATAGGCGATACCTGCGTCCCTCATAGCAATTGGATTATTTTCATAGCGTTCCATCATTGCCGCAAATTTTTTCGGAACTGAAGCACCGCAAAGAGAAGTCATTCTTTCAATTTGCCTTTTATTGACTACCGGCATTATGCCTGCTTCTATGGGTACATTAATACCTGCTAACTGACAACGCTCTCTGAATGAATAAAAATAATCGTTATTGAAAAACAGTTGTGATATCAAGTGGTCTGCTCCTGACTCAACTTTGATCTTAAGATTCTGAATGTCCTCAATTATATCTTTTGCTTCAATATGTCCTTCAGGATAACAGGCGGCAATTATATTAAAATCTCCCTGTGATCTAATGTAGGAAATAAGGTCGGATGCGTATTTAAAATCTCCCTGTACATAATTATCATTGGGGATATCGCCTCGCAAAGCCAATATGTTTTCTATACCTCGTTCCTTCAATTCTTGAAGCTTATCGGAAACATCTTCTTTTGTCAGTCCGATACAAGGAAGATGAGCAACACTCTCAATGCCTAGGCTTTTGACTGCTGATGCAATCTTAAAGGTTTCGTTATTGTTTTTTCCGCCGCCTGCACCGTATGTTACACTGATAAAATCCGGCGACAGCTTTTTTAATTCGTTAAGCGTATCATAAATCGTTTTAACAGGAGCTGTCGGCTTAGGCGGAAACACCTCATATGACAAAACGATCTTTTTCTTAAATAACTCAGATATTTTCATTTCTCATTTCTCTCGCTGCCTGCACAAGATTTTTAAGACTTGCGGCAGTTTCGGATACTCCTCTCGTTTTCAGTCCGCAGTCAGGGTTTACCCAAAGCTTATCAGGACTGATCTTTTCAAGCATTTTATATAATGCAGATTTTATTTCGCTGACAGACGGTACCCTCGGAGAATGAATATCATATACGCCGGGACCAACTTCTGTCTTAAAATTATTTTCTTTCAGGGAATCAAGTATCAGCAAATCGGAACGGGAGGCTTCAAATGTAATAACATCTGCGTCCATATCATCGATCGCCTTTATAATATCTGTAAACTCACTGTAGCACATATGTGTGTGTATTTGTGTTTCCGGCTTTACTCCGCTGTGTACCAGACGGAATGCGGGAATAGCCCAATCAAGATATTCACAGTACCAATCGCTTTTTCTAAGCGGCAATTTTTCACGCAGAGCCGCTTCGTCCACCTGAATAATACGGATACCGTTCTTTTCTAAGTCCAAAACCTCGTCACGGATTGCAAGTGCTATCTGATATGTACTTTCTTTTAAAGAAATATCTTCACGAGGAAAAGACCAGTTCAGTATCGTTACAGGACCTGTCAGCATTCCCTTCATCGGCTTTTCAGTAAGACTTTGAGCATAAACAGACCAATCAACAGTCATTGGCTTACTTCTGGAAACATCTCCCCAGATTATCGGCGGTTTAACGCATCGTGTTCCGTATGATTGCACCCAGGCTTTTTCGGTAAATAAATATCCCTTTAACTGCTCTCCGAAATACTCCACCATATCGTTTCTTTCAAATTCACCATGAACAAGTACATCAAGTCCTGTTTCTTCCTGTTCCTTAACACACTCAGCAATCTTATTACGGTTAAATTCAATGTATTCTTCCTCACTGATCTCGCCTTTTCTAAGAGAAGCACGATTTGCCTTTACATCGGCAGTCTGCGGAAATGAACCGATTGTTGTTGTCGGGAAGGCAGGGAGATTAAATTCTTTTTTCTGTATTTCTTCTCTGACAGTAAATTCAGGAAACCTTGTAAAATCTTTTTCTCCGATTTTTGAAACTCGTTCCTGTACAGCGGGATCGCAGCAATCAGGTCTGTTTTCAAAAAGTGCAGCATTTGACTGAAAAACAGCTTCGTTATTATAGTCACATTCTGACAAAGCTTTAAGCTCGGCAAGCTCAATAAGCTTTTCTTCTGCAAAAGCAATATGCTCAGCATACTTCTTCGGCAGTTTAGATTCATTTTTCAGTGTATACGGTACATGAAGCAATGAGCATGAAGTTCCGATTACTGTTTCAATGCCTTTTTCTTTGAGACTGTCAAGCACTGCAAGCGTCTTTTTATAATTATTCTTCCAAATGTTCTTACCGTTTACAACTCCCGCAAAAAGAATCTTATCATTTGCAAAACCGTTTTTCTCTATAATTTCAACAGTTTTCTTTCCCTCGGTAAAATCAAGTCCTATTCCGTCAAAATCAAGTGCAAGAATATTATTATAACAGTCACGAACATCTCCGAAATAAGTCTGCACAAGTATCTTAACACCTTGCTTTGCAGTTAGAATCTCTTTATAAAGCTTTTCAAACAATACAATGTCTGATTCCGTTAGATCATGTACCAAATACGGTTCGTCAAACTGTATCCATTCAGCGTCAAGCTTATTGAATTCTGCAAGCAGTTCAGAATATACTTTGATAACAGAATCCGAATAATCCTCAGCCGTTTTGTTTCCTGTATATCTAAGAAGCTTTAAAAAGGTGAACGCACCGATTATAACCGGTTTTGTCTGCACACCCAGCGCTTTCGCTTCTTCAAATTCGTCAAACGGCTTTGTACCGGCAAGTTTGATTTCGATACTGTCATCAATTTCAGGAACCATATAATGATAATTAGTATTAAACCATTTTTTCATTGCCAGTGCTTTTACATCTCCTGCCTCTCCCTGATATCCTCTTGCCATAGCAAAATATGTATCAAGAGCTGACAATCCCAAAGAGGAGTAGCGGCTGGGTACTATATTAAATAAAACCGCCGTATCCAGCATATTGTCGTAGAATGAAAAATCATTTGACGGAATAAAATCCAGTCCTGAATTCTTTTGAAGCAACCACTGTAATTTTCTGATTTCCTTTGCCGTATTTTTAAGTTCTTCAGCAGAAATCTCTTTTCTGAAATATTTTTCAGTGGCAAATTTCAGTTCTCTTAAAGAACCTACTCTCGGATAACCTATTATTGAAGTACGCATATTTTTATCTCCTGACATTCAATTTATTTTCCAGGAACAGCAAAAAGCCTTTCCGTTACTTACTGATTACAGTATAGCATAGAAAGGCTGTTATGCGTTAATACTTCTTTTCAATAGTCAGTCATAGAATAAATCTATGACTGATATTCTGAAATATAGTTTTTCAGATGTTCCAGATATCGCTTACTGACAGCATTCAACGGTCTGTCCATAGGAGAAATATATCCTACTTCCATAGTTTCATTACTCTCAAGCGGAATAGATACAATATTTGTACCATTCAAATCACTGCTCAGAATCCCTGAAGATATCGTATAGCCGTTTAATCCAATCAAAAGATTGAAAAGAGTTGCACGGTCAGTAACAATAATACTTTGAGGACTTTCTTCAGTACTGTGAAGTTCTTCGGAATAGTAAAAAGAATTATTTATACCCTGTTCATAAGTCAGTCTCGGAAATGCCTTCAGATCATCAAGGGTAACAGTATTTTTTTCTGCCAGAGGATTTTCACTGCTTACAAAAACATGAGGCCTTGCCATAAACAATGATGTATATTTTAAATCGGCATTCTGCAAAATCCGTAAAATCACTTCTCGGTTAAAGTTGCTTAAAAACAATATGCCGAGTTCACTTCGTGATGTTCTTACATCTTCAATAATATCATGCGTTCTTGACTCACGCAATGTAAATTCATATTTGTTTTTGCCATATTCCTTTACCAGTGCTACAAAGGCATTTACTACAAATGCATAATGCTGAGATGATACTGCAAAAACACGGCGGACAGTATCTTTCTGCTTATACTGCTGTTCTAAAAGCTCCGCCTGTTCCATAACCTGTCTTGCATATGACAGAAATTTTGAGCCGTCCTCGGATAAATACACTCCTCTATTATTACGATAAAATATCGTAATGCCCATTTCCTTTTCAAGTTCTGACACTGATTTGGATAGACTGGGCTGTGCCACAAGAAGCTTTCCTGCCGCAGAAGTAATCGAACCGCACTCTGCTATCGTTATAATATATTTTAATTGCTGTAATGTCATACCATTTTCATTCCCATATCCATTTATTAAGTTAAGTATACCACAGAAAGCCTTTATAATCAAGTAACACCCACAATTAAAGAGCCGCACTGCGGCTCAACGAATTATTAATTATGACAAAATTGCTTCACTATACCGCAAGCCATATAATCACCCATTTTAAGTGCTTCCTTTTCTATAGATTCAAAAATTTCTATGTCCTTCGGATATTCTTTTTTCAGTCTTAACCCTGCTTCTTTTTCTGTCATACTTAAATGACTGTACATCATATCCCGCCATTTCTGCTCACACCAATAAGGATTGATAACTGCTAAAAACTCTGCAATATTGTCCGCATTGGCATACCATTTTTTGCGCAGATCATCGGCTTTTGATGTATTCATATTCTTATCGGCATTTACAAGATCGCCTGCAATCTGCAAATGTTCAGTCAACAATTTTTTAAACTCGTCTGCTTTTTTCTCACTGTAAAATAATTTAAGAACTTCAGCGAAATCTCCCGGATTTTCTAACAGTCTGTTTGTAACATACTTTAGATCCTGAAGTTTTTCCGCAGTACTGATTATAAAAAAGCGAGTCCAATAAACATGCTGAGACCATAATTTGCGCATAATATTGATGATTTCCTGATGATTGTATAAACATGATTTTCTCATATACATTCTCCTTGCATTGTAATTTTCAGCTATATATCATCATATGTCAATGAGTTTTTATCGGTTACCTTACGCCGCTAGGATTCAGACTCAGCGGATCATTAAATAACGCATATAAAATTATGATCCTATGAGTTTTTTAATTAAAAAAGCAGACGCTTTAACTTTAGCGTCTGCTTTTGTTTAATCTGCAACTTTTTATTTAGAATTTACAGTATATGAAACTGATAAAGGATCTATTCTTGTAGTAGAATTTGAATAAACTTCAAAATGAAGATGTGCTCCGGTTGAATGTCCTGTCGATCCTACTGTTGCTATGTTCTGACCATTATAGACATACTGATTTACTGAAACATTTATTGTGGAACAATGGGCATATCTGGTTTTTGTTCCATCATCATGCTGAATTACAACATAGTTTCCGTATCCTCCGCCGCAGCCGCATGAATAATTTTTACCATAATTATGTGTACATGAAGTACAGACCTCTATTACCTTGCCTGCCTTTACCGCAATAATCGGCTTACCTGAAATTCCCGAAGAAGATATGTCAATTCCATTGTGCATTGTTCCGTTTCTTAAACCATAAGAACTTGTTATATTGGTGTAACCGGGAACTGGCCAGTCATACAGCTTATCGTTAGTCCATAATGTATTGAGAAAACCATATTTATTTTGGTTACATTTACGTATTTCAAGTTTTCCATTATCTGTAAGTATTAGCTTATACACATATCCGGACTGTGCTCCTACCGCTGTTTTAGAATACCATATTGCTTTATTGGCGCTGTCATATATAACTAAATTACCATCCTGCTGCATTTTTACAGTTACACCTTTGGTTGCCCTTAACGGTGAATCTGAAACAAAAGTTCTACTGTTCCATATTGGCTTTACAGATGTTGATATATCATATATAACAAAATTTCCGTCTGACTGCATTTGCGCCTTATACTTACCATTAGGAGAAAGCATGGTATCCCCTGCATTTAAGTTATTATGATAGCTTATCTGACTTGTATTGTTCCATATTAAAGCGCTTGAATTTTTAGTATTAATTATGTCAAGTCTGCCTGAATCATTTAAGCGAAGCTGATATTTATAGCCTGAAACTGCTCCTTTACATGTTTGGGACGCCCAGACTGCTGTTTTAGAAGAACCGTTCTGTCCGTAAATTACAAAATTTCCGTCTGTCTGCATTGTAGCAAAATATGAAGAAAATGCAGAAGTGTTGGTTGCAGAACACCATATAGCTTTACCGCTTTTGTAAATAACGAAATTTCCATCCCCTTGCATTACTGCTTTACAATTACCATTAGGAGAAAGAAGATAATTTCCTGCGCTTATCACTTTACCGCCGTCTATTACACTGCCTAATGATGAAGCTGCATTTACAGTAGCATTTCCAAATACCGAAAAAAACGAAAATAATACAACAAATGCAATTATTAAACTTAAAAGTTTATTGTTTTTTATTTTTGTCATAAAATCACCTCAAATAATTAAAATAAATAATCATGATTATTTATTAATTATATATGATTAAAAAATAAATGTCAACTATTTCCATATAATTTGTTATTATAATAAATTCTTTTCCCCAAAAAACACTAAAAATAATAATTTTCGACAAGGTCAATAGAAAAAAATCCGGTAGGTTTTCGGATTTTTTTCAGCATTTCCGCACAAGCTAAACATGAGGTGAAAAAAATGAAATTTGCAAATTTACAAGAACTGATACAGACAAGCAGTTCTTCCAGAATGTATCTATTGTCCCTGCCTGTGGATATTCAATTGCAGCTGCATGAACAAAACAATTTCATACACAGTTTGTACGAGCTGCATACAAATGCGGAATATCTGATGAAATACAGAACATGACTACTCTGATTTATCAAAGCTTTTTTAAAAACTGCTTGACATAGAGGATTTTTCATGATATACTATAAATGTTAGTTAGCAATAACTTACATAGGTATATTGTGAAAAATCCAATTTTGAGGATCGTTTTCCAACAACAAGTTTGCAATAGCTAACTCAGAAAAGAGGTGTTTAATTGTCTTTATCAGAATCTATGCAATTTGAAAAGAAGCTGGCTTTCTTCACCGCGCCGTCACTGCTTGGCATAAAATGTGCTAATTTAATTTCCCTAAACAAAACAGATTATGATTTACCGATACATCTGGAACGATTTAACCGCAAGACAGCATCGAAAGGGCTACAGCTAAAAATCTTGTGTACTTGTCAAAACCGTACGTTGGTTTTACTCTATAACGAGACTTTACTGGAGCGCCAGCTATCAGGCGAGGAACAGAAAGCAATTTTGCAGAAATACGGTTATCCTGAAACGCCATCGTTGGAATCCAAATTAAACAGACTGGCGGAACGAATCCGGCATGAATCACAATTTCCCCACGAAATCGGCATATTTCTTGGCTATCCTACAGAAGATGTCATTGGTTTTATGGAAAACAAGGGGGAAAATTACAAGCTCTGCGGCTATTGGAAAGTATACGGCAATGCTGAAAAAGCAAAGCGTACTTTTGAAAATTATGATAAGTGCAGAATGTTTCTGTGCAATAAATTGAATCAGGGTTATAATCTTTATCAGGCTCTGAAAATTTCTTGAGGAGGATATTTATATGAAAACAGCAGTTATTTATTGGAGCGGTACAGGTAACACAGAACAGATGGCATCTGCAATCGCAGAAGGCGCTGGTGCGGAGTTATTTACCATTTCGGAATTCAACGGCGACATAGCGGCATATGACAGAATCGCATTCGGCTGCCCCGCCATGGGTGATGAAGTTCTGGAAGAATCAGACTTTGAACCGTTTTTCTCCGATGTTGAAGGTTCACTGAACGGAAAGACAGTTGCCCTGTTTGGCTCATATGGCTGGGGCGACGGACAGTGGATGCGTAACTGGGAGGAACGTGTCAAGGCAGACGGTGCGGTTATTGTAAACGGCGAAGGATTAATTGTAAATGAAACGCCTTCTGATGATGATCTGGAATTGTGCAAATCGCTTGGTGCAAAGCTTGCGGAATAAAATTACATATAAAAAAAGCGGAGTTTTAAATACTCCGCTTTTTTATTTTGATTTATAAACAATATAAATATACCCTATTAAATAAACAGTATAACATAATCCAATAATTACTGCCAATGAAATAGGCAGTTTTTTTAAAGCAGATCTATTTTCTTCTATTTCATAATCTGTTACCGAAGAATCTGAATTATAGTAAACTGTCAAAAAATCGCCTTTTGATAAATTTTTAACTTTATTTGTCCTAAACTGCTTTTCTTGCAGAGTACCGCTTTGATCATAGTAAGAATAATATACTCTATAAACAAGATTTTCCGAATCAGATATATTTTCAAGACGAGTTATAGTTCCGGTAGCTGTAAATGAATTTTCAAATATTTTCCTATGCTTTTTACGTTTTACAGAAAGCATAATATACGAAGGAATACCGCCTAAAACAATAACAAGCAAAGCCGTCAAAACTATCAAAAAAATTATTACTTTTATGCTTTCATTCATTAATGCAACTCCCGAATTAACTTCTATTTAGTACCAAAAATTCTGTCGCCAGCATCACCCATACCGGGAACAATATACTTATTTTCATTAAGTCCCTGATCCTTTACACCGCAATAAATGTCAACGTCCGGATGAGCGGAAGTAAGACGCTCAATACCTTCCGGAGAAGCTATAATACACATAAATTTGATGTTTTTTACTCCGGCTTTTTTTAATTCATCAATAGCATACACTGCGGTATTGCCTGTTGCAAGCATAGGATCAACTATAATTACATCTCTTTCGGAAATATCATCAGGAAGCTTACAATAATACTGAACAGCATTATGTTCGTCATTTCTGAAAATACCTATATGACCTATTTTGGCAGCCGGAACAAGATTTGTAACGCCGTCAAGCATACCAAGACCCGCTCTGAGAATAGGTACAAATGCAAGCTTTCTGCCGGAAATAATTTTAGTTTTAGCCACTGCTACAGGGGTCGCTATATCCACTTCTTTAAGCGGAAGATCTCTTGTTGCTTCATAACAGATAAGCATAGCCGTTTCTGAAGTCAGTTCCCTGAATTCCTTAACACCTGTATTTTTATCCCTCAATAATGAAATTTTATGCTGAATCAACGGATGTTCTATTAAATGCAGTCCTGCCATAAAAGTCACTCCTTTTAATTATTATTTTCAATTTCATGAATTAAATCTAATCTTCTTTGATGGCGTCCGCCCTCGAATTCCGTTTCCAAAAAGACATCGGCAAGTTCAAGAGCAAGTCCTACGCCGATTGTTCTTGCACCTATACACATAACATTTGCGTCATTATGAAGTCTTGTATATTTAGCTGAAAAATAATCTGAGCATAATGCTGCACGTATGCCATGTATTTTATTTGCAGATATGGACATACCAATTCCGGTTCCGCATATAAGAATTCCCTTATCACACTTTTTATTTAAAATATTTTCAGCGACTGCTTTTGCAATAATCGGATAATCGCATGACTCTCCGTTACAGCCCAGATCCATAATTTCATAACCCTTTTCAGTCAGATGACTTATTACTTCCTGTTTCAGTTCATAACCTGCATGATCACAGCCAACAGCTATCATTTCATTCTCCAATCCGCCGCCTTTTACAGCGGCATTTTATAAAACATAGTAAAATTATATCACAGAATAACGTTAAAATCAACAGTGCCCAGACTTAATTAAATCTTTTTCAGCCTTTACAAGCTGCAAATAGCTTGCTTCAATTTCATCAGCAGTCTGAGGAGTATGGTGCAAGGCTGCAATACAAATACCACTGCCGCTTTGCAGTCTCAGGTGAACAGGAGACAAAACATACTTTGCATTTTTAAACTCATCGCAGAAAACTTCCGCACCGTCTCCTGTTATCATTACTGATTCATTGATCTCACTAAGAATACCGTCCAATTCAGTCATTGAAATAATTTTTTCATCAGTACATCTGACAAGCTTATCCTTATCGGTTCTGTACAAAGCTGTATAAACAAGGTCTTTTCTTGCCTTCATAACTGGACAGATATATCCTATGAAACCGCAGTTATATGCCAGTCCTTCAAGAGACGACACCGCATAACACGGAATATCCAGTGCAAAAGACATTGCCTTAACAGCCGCTATGCCTATTCTGATTCCGGTATAAGAACCCGGACCGGAAGATACGGATATGTCTGTAAGCTGTGACAGTTCCCTACCGCAGTCACTCATAATTTTTTTTACCATCGGCAGAATAACCTGAGAATGAGTTTTTGAAGTATAGACAGAAGTCTGCCCAAGCATTATGCCGTCTTCATACAGCGCTGCGGACGCAGTTTTTCCTGACGTATCAATTCCCAGCATCAGCAAAGCGTTCATCTCCTTTTATATTTATATTTCTTATATTTTCATCAACACGTTCAATGTCAATAAATATTGTATTTTCAGGCAGTTCATCGGATATATTTTCTGACCATTCAATTGCAAATATACTTTCCTCTATAGGATAGTCATAAAAACCGGTAGTTTCCAAATCGTCTGCACTCATAATACGATACATATCAAAATGATATAGAGAACATTTTTCTCCCCTGTATTCATTTACCAATGAAAAAGTAGGAGAAACTACATTATCCTCCAGTCCCATACCAATTGCCAGACCTCTGGTAAATGTAGTTTTACCTGCACCAAGTCCTCCCGTATAGGCAATAATATCGCCTTTTTTTAACATTTTTCCTATTTGTACGGCAAATTCAATAGTCTCTTCTGCACTGAATGTTGTCTTTTTCATTTATATCTTCCTTTAAGAGTTTTCATATCAACAAACGGCAAATATGATAAATCATATAAATCATAACAAGAATTACAAGTACAATTACAAACCTTTTAAAAAATACTTCATTTTTATCAGATTTATTTTCTTCAGTTTTTTCCTGCTCATCTGGATTAACTTCCGTTTTTTCTTCTTCACTAATCATATCAAAACAATCCTGTAATATTTCCGTTTTTGTCACAATCAATATTCAAAGCTGCCGGTTTTTTGGGAAGTCCCGGCATAGTCATTATATCGCCTGTAAGAGCTACCACAAATCCTGCGCCAGACGATACTTTTAAATCACGCACAGTGATCTTAAAGTTTTCCGGTTTTCCGAGCTTTGCCGGATCGTCAGACAATGAATACTGAGTTTTAGCAACACATACAGGAATATTATCAAATCCCAGACTGATAATTTCCTTTAAATCCTTTTCAGCTTTTGCAGTAAAATTAACTCCATCAGCACGGTAAATCTCTTTTGCGATTATATCAAGCTTTTCTTTTATAGAAAGCTTTTCATCATAAATAGGTTTAAAATCGGATTTTTTGCTTTCAATTGTCTGACAGACCTTATCAGCAAGATCTTTTCCGCCTTCTCCGCCCTTCGCAAAGATTTCTGTCATGGAAACTTCTACTCCCATACCCTTGCAGAATTCTTCAATTATTTTAACCTCGGCATCTGTATCGGTATGAAAACGATTTATAGCTACAACAACAGGTACTCCGAATTTCTGCATATTTTCAATATGCACCTGAAGATTTACAATTCCATTTTTAAGTGCTTGAGTATTTTCGATCTGTAAATCAGATTTTGCCACTCCGCCGTTGTATTTCAAAGCTCGTATCGTAGCAACCAACACTACGCAATCCGGTTTCAGATCTGCAAAACGGCATTTAATATCAAAGAACTTTTCCGCACCCAAATCAGAACCGAATCCAGCTTCTGTAATACAGTAATCACCCAGCTTTAAAGCAAGCTTAGTAGCTCTTACAGAATTACACCCATGAGCAATATTTGCAAAAGGACCTCCATGAATAAAAGCAGGAGTATTCTCCAGAGTTTGTACAAGGTTAGGCTTAAGCGCGTCCTTAAGCAGAGCAGTCATAGCACCCTGAACATTTAAATCATCGGCATATATAGGTTCTCCGGAATAATTATATCCAATCAAAATATTACTGATCCTCTTTTTCAAATCATCAAGATCAGCAGCAAGACAAAGTATAGCCATAATTTCAGAAGCTACTGTAATCTGAAAACTGTCTTCTCTCGGAATACCGTTTATTTTACCGCCCATACCAATTACAATATTTCTCAGTGCACGGTCATTCATGTCAAGACATCTCTTAAAAAGGATTCTTCTCTGATCAATTTGCAGTTCATTTCCCTGCTGCATATGGTTATCAATTGCCGCACATAAAAGATTATTTGCTGCTGTAATGGCATGCATATCCCCAGTAAAATGCAGATTTATATCTTCCATAGGAACGACTTGAGAATAACCGCCTCCGGCTGCTCCGCCCTTTATACCAAAAACCGGACCTAAAGAAGGTTCTCTAAGTGCCAATACCGCATTCCTGCCTGTTTTATTCATTGCCTGTGCCAAACCAACGCTGACGGTTGTTTTACCTTCTCCTGCCGGAGTAGGATTAATAGCAGTAACAAGTATAAGCTTACCGTCTTTTTTATCTGCCAATTTAGTATACAGCTGCTCCGAAAGCTTAGCCTTATATTTTCCGTAGAGTTCCACATCATCCGGATCAATTCCCAAATTCTGAGCTATATCCATAATCGGCTTCATTTGAGCCTTGTGAGCAATTTCGATATCACTTAACATAACCGTATCATCATTATCAGTCCGGCTGACAATGATTCTCCTTTCATTTTTAATAAAATATAATTTTATTATAACATTTTATCTTACGAAATGCAAGCAAAAGGGACGCATTAAGCGTCCCTTAAATTCAATTATTCTGATATTTCTTCACTTTTTTCAGAAGATAGTGCTCTATTTTTACTTCCGGCAAAATGCTTAATTAATTGAAGTCCTCCGATTACTGCACCGCCAATTAGAAAAAACACAATACTAAACGAATCAAATGTCATTGCATCTTTTGGAGTATCAAGTGATTCCGGTCCTTTTACCACAGCGAAAAGCGAACCTATCATAAGTCCGATAATAGCATAAACGGTCTGTGAATGAAAATGCTCCAATGCCGCTTTTACAAGTTTAATTATTACAACAATACCAAAGAGTATACCAATTCCCACTGCAATTACAATAGGTAAACCATTAAAATTAAAATGAAGTAAATCTTTAATTGAATTCATTACCGGCATATAAATACCAAAAATCAAAAGCATAGTAGAACCTGATATACCCGGAAGAACCATTGCGGAAATTGCTATCATACCTACAAACGCTATATAAAGAAGCTGTACAAAGTTAACTGAACCGTCCGAAACCATTCCCCCATCTGACGGATTAGCCATTGTTATAACAGCAACGAGCGCCACACCAAGCAAAAGAAAAATCACGTTGTAAAACTTTTTAAGTGATTCCTTTTCTTCATAAACAATCAAAGGAATCGAAAAAACAATAAAGCCTATAAATAGCGAGCTTACTTGATATATATGTGATTCAAATACACTTGTCAATATCAATACTGCCGCAACAAATCCTACAATCCATCCTATTCCGAGCTTTAAAAGAAACTTAACAGATTTTTTTATGTTATTTTTTCTTTCCGACTTATCTCCTTTAGCTGTAAGAAATGAATTAAGCGAATTAATAAATTCTTCATAATATCCTAAAAGATAAGCTATTGTACCTCCGGAAACTCCGGGCACACTGTCTGCAAGAGCCATAAGAAGTCCGCAAATATATATCATTATTTTTTACAGTTACTTTATAATAAGTAACATTCTCCTTCCTTTTTTCATTTTATGATACAAATTATAACATATGATAAAATTCAAGTCAATCATTTTATTTAAATTTTACATAAAATCATAATAAGACTTGCAGTGCTTATGAAGCTGATCATATATACGGTATTTATCGTCTTGCAATTGCAGGTTTGACACATGGGATAGATACCTATAGAACAGCCAGCCTGATAATGCAAAACAATGTGATGATCCCCCCTGCTCCTATTGTAATGCCATATATCTTACGCGATTCCCTGTCAGTTTTTTCTTTAATGAATGTAAAAATTCCTGCGCCCAAAATTAATATTCCAATAATCAACCCAATAATATTATAAATCATCTCTTTTTCCTCCACTTTAATAAAAATGCCGAATTAATAATGACAAGAACAGAACCTGCGTTATGCACCAATGCACCGACAACGGGACTTAATATCCCCGTAATTGCAAGGGTAATGGCCGCAAAGTTCAGGATCATTGAAAAAGTAAGATTCCATTTGATCGTAGTCATCATCCTTTTCGAAAGCGAAAGCAAATGGGGCAGCTCTCCTACCTTATCATCCACCAGTGCAATGTCTGCCGCATCCACAGCAATATCACTCCCGATACCTCCCATTGCAATCCCGACATCAGCCATCTTTAACGCAGGAGCATCATTCACTCCATCGCCTATCATGCAGACAGATTTTCCGTTTTTCCGGCAGCCATCAATATACTGCAACTTATCCTCCGGCAGGCATCCCGCATACACTTCCCCTATACGTAGTTTTCTCGCCATATGCTGCGCTGCATTTTCATTATCTCCTGTCAGCAGTACAGGCTCCGCACCAAACTGCTTTATTTTTTCAATGGTTTCCATGCTCTCTTTCCTGAGCGTATCAGATAAAATAACGTAACCGATATGCTCTTTTCCAGCGGCAATACAGATAATAGTACTGCCTTCCTGCAAATAAGTCCGGATATCCTCACTGCGAGCAACCGTGATTCCTTCATTTTTCAAAAATCCCTCTTTTCCCACAAGAATTTTTCTGCCGTCCAGCATAGCGGAAACACCATTTCCCGGAATCATCTGAAAATCTTCCGCCTGAAGGAATGGCAGTGTTAGTCTCTGCTGGTAGGAGGACACAATTGCTTTCCCCAACGGATGCTCGGAAAGTCTTTCTGCGGATGCGGCAAGTCGATAAACCTCATTTTCGCTAAAATTTTCCGAGATACTCTTGACAGAAATTACGCACGGGTTCCCACAGGTAAGCGTACCTGTTTTGTCAAATGCAATTATCCTGACTCCGGCAAGTCTCTCTAACGCATCCCCTTCCTTCACAAGGAAACCATGCTTTGTTGCGTTTCCGATTGCCGCCATGATTGCTGTTGGCGTGGCAAGAACCAGTGCACAGGGACAGAATACAACCAGTATCGTAACTGCACGGATTATCTCACCCGTAATCAATCCTGTAATCAGTGCCGCCGACAAGGCAATAACTACAATCCATGTCGCCCACCGGTCAGCAAGACTCACAATTTTTGCCTTGCCTGCATTGGCAGACTGAACAAGCTTTATCATCCTTTGGATGGAACTGTCTTCCCCAACCTTTACTGCCTCCATGTCAAAAGCGCCGAACTGGTTGACTGTCCCACTGGAAACCTCATCACCCTCTTTCTTATCTACAGGCATAGATTCCCCCGTCATAACTGCCTGGTTTATTGAAGTCTGCCCGGAACGGATCACCCCGTCCACAGGAATTGTCTCGCCGGGAAGTACCCGCAGGATATCTCCGACACGCACTCTTTCCGCCGGAATCGTTTCTTCCTTCCCGTTTTTGATCACCCGTGCCGTCTGTGGCGTCAAACGAACCAGTTTTTCAATCCCCGCCCTTGCCTTTGCAACCGTCAGATCCTCAAGCAGTGCCCCAAGCTGCATAATAAAGACAACTTCGCCGGCGGCAAAATCTTCGCCGATACAAAGGGAAGCAATCAGGGCAATTGACACAAGCACATCCGCCTTAATGTCAAAAGCAGTGACAAGCCCGATAACCGCTTCCAGGATAATCGGTATCCCGCACAGAATAACCGAAATCCAAGCTGCGTCAAATGGTAAAGGTACAAGGTCGAATATACTGACAAGCAAAGCCACCCCTGATACGGCAAGCAAGGCAATATCCTTCTTTATGCCTCCTGCTTCCAGAATTTCCTCTATCCTCTTCATAAATCTTTTCATAATAGCACTCCTTTATATACCTATGGGGGTATGTGTATATTATACATATAGGGGTATTGGTATGTCAAGTAGTTAAAATGAAAACAGTCGAATTGACTGTTTTCTTTTTAACTGCCGTCTGTTGCTTTGTGTATTTTGTCTATTTCATATTGGCGAACCGTTCTACTGCTTTCGTAAAACTTTCGATGGTTTTCTCTGCATCCCCGTTTTCAATCCCATCACGTACACAGTGTTTGATATGTCCTTCCAATACAACCTGTCCACACTTGTGCAGGGCAGATTTCGCCGCATTGATCTGCGACAGGACATCCTCACATGGAACATCTTCATCTACCATACGGTCAATCGCCTGAATTTGACCAATAATCTTCGCCAGTCTGCGGTGCAGGTTCTCAGCATCCATACATTGTCTCATGTTTTCACCTCCATATACCATAAGAGGTATATGTATATTATATCTGTTACCGGTTTAATTGTCAAGTTCACGCCTTTATCTTCACACGGTTATTCCCATCCCTAAAAGCAAACCAAACACCGTCCTTATTACTCCATCGCCCAATTCTGGCTTTGCGTCTGGAGCTTCACCATGCGGGCATAAATACCGTTCTTTTTTAGAAGCATATCGGAATTGCCCTGCTCTGCCACAGTACCGTCCGAGAGAACGACGATCTTATCCGCTCCCGCAACAGTACGCATACGGTGAGCAATGATCATGACTGTCTTGTCTTGAATCAGCCTTGACAGGGATTCTTGGATCAGCGTTTCATTTTCAACGTCAAGACTTGCTGTCGCTTCATCCAGCAGGATGATCGGGGCATTCTTTAAAAATGCCCTCGCAATAGAGATACGCTGGCGTTCCCCACCTGACAGTTCGCAGCCATTCTCTCCAATCATGGTATCCCACTTATCTGGGAGTTTCTCCACAAATCCATCCACATTTGCAAGCCTTGCCGCCTCAAGCACCTCCGCATCGGATGCATCTTTCCGTCCCAGGCGGATATTCTCCATGACCGTATTGTTAAACAGCGTGACATCCTGAAATACGATGGAATACAGCGACATCAATGCCTCAGGATCGATTTTCGAGATATCCATGCCGCCTACCGTGATCTTTCCTTTCTGGATATCCCAGAACCTTGAGGCAAGACGGGAAACTGTTGTTTTTCCGCCGCCGGAAGGTCCTACCAATGCAGTGACTTCCCCCTGCCTTGCGGTAAAGGATATATCTCTTAATACCGTTTCCCCGCTGTTATAGGAAAATCCTACATGGTCAAAGGTAATGTCATAACCTTTGTTTGTCAGTTTATCTGTACCTTTTTGTTCAGGGTGGCTTAATATCTCGTCCATACGTTTGCACTGTATATTCTTCATCATGATAATGGCGCTTAAATTATCCAGTGCTGCAGTCAGCGGATCATAGACACGGGAAACCAGAATCATAAAAGCAAAGAATGTCAACAGGGTGATTTTCCCCTCCGCCAGCAACGTGCCGCCCGCCAGTACGGTGGTGGCAATCCCCAGCTTCAATATCATACGCCCTGATGTGTTGAATACTGCATTGGTAAGCTCTCCTATCACCGTATATTTTTCAACGGCTTTGATTTTTTTATCCAGCCCTTTTAAGTAGTCTTCTTCCGCATTGTTTGCCTTCAAATCACGCAGCGTTTCCAGACACTCCTGTATACCGTCCGAACACGCAATGGACACCTGCGAAATTTTCTCCTGCCTGATACGCATAATGCCCGAAGTGGCAATTATGATGCCGAAAGAAACGGGCAGTACCCAAAGCGCAGCAATCGCCATACGCCAGTCAAAAATAAAAATACCGACAGCTATCAGAAGCGTTGAAATTACGGAGCCTACAAATTCCGGAACCCAGTGAGATAATCCGCTCTCCAATGATGCACAGTCCGCCATAAGCACAGTAGTTAAGTCAGACAGATCCCTCTTTCCAAAAAATGACATAGGAATTTTACGCAGCTTCTCCGCAAGAGACAGCCTGCGCACACCGCTCTCAACATAGGTGGCAAAAAAAGTGGCGTTGTACTGGATATAGCAGGTCAGCATGATCAGTCCAAGAGCTATGGCAAGACCTACGATGTAAAAGGTGCTTTTCCCGTGCGGGATACCACCATCCAACAGGTCGCTGATGAGGTTATATAAAAGTACTACCGGAACCATTAGGGAAAGATTATGCAGGATGCAGGCAAAAAACGCCTTTACCATATCTTTCGCACCTTGATCAGAAAGGGCAAATGTGTGTTTTAATTTCTCAAGCATTTGAAACACCTACCTTCCATTTTGCAGCCTTGTTGTACTGCTCCCACATTTTGGCATACAGACCATCTCTGTTCTTAAGCTCGTCATGTGTGCCGCAGTCTGCTACACGTCCGTCCTTTACGACGATAATCCTGTCCGCACCGGTAACGGTGGAGAGCCTGTGTGCAATCATCAGCACGGTCTTTCCCTTTGCAAGAACATTAAACGCTGCCTGCACCTTCGCCTCATTGTCCGGGTCGGCAAAAGCGGTTGCTTCGTCCAGTATTAGAATCGGTGAGTTTTTCAGCATCACTCTTGCAATGGAAATACGCTGCTGCTCTCCGCCTGACAGGTACACACCTTTTGCTCCCACGACCGTATCCACGCCATTCGGCAGCTTTTCAAGAATATCGTCGCACTGTGCATCATGAAGAGTTTTTAAGACTTCCTCACGGGAAGCGTCCGGCTTTGCCATCCGCACATTGTCCAGGATAGAGATTTTCAGGAGTCTGGAATCCTGAAAAACAAAGGATACCGTGTCCATAAGTTCCTCTTTGGATATATCTTTGACATTTACTCCACCGACCTTCACGCTGCCGCCTGTCACGTCCCAGAACCTTGCCACGATACTTGCAAGGGTAGTCTTACCCCCACCTGACGGTCCTACAAATGCAACGTGTTCGCCGGCTTTGATGGTAAGAGAAATATCATTAAGTGCGTTTCTGTCTGCATCCTTATACCGGAAAGAAACCTCCGAAAGCTCCACAGAATTGTCTTTCGGTTTTTTTGAATGTTCCGCTTCCGGCAGCGGCTGCATTTCCAAAATGCTGTCGATGCGGGACATGGAATCCGCCACAATCAGCTTGTTTTCACTGGCATACATGATTTTTGTCAGCGTCAGTGTAATGACTGGCGTGATGATGATATAGTACATCAAGTTCAGCAAGAATTCGTTCGTCACGCCATCCGATGTCATTACCAGCGCCGCCGCAATCAGTACGGCAAAAATTCCATTCACCAGCGTAGTATAGCACATCATTGGGAAACGCAGGTCTTTCGTATAGGCGATCACCCACTTCTCATAATTGTCAATGGATTCTTTAAACTGCTTAAAAGAGAACACCGACTGCCCGAAGGTCTTAACCACCGATATTCCCCTCACATACTCCACTGCCTCGCCCGCCATCTGTCCCAGGGCATTGTTGTATTCCTCCATTTTCTTTGCCATGCGTTTGCCTGTCATGACGCTCATAATGATAAATGCCGCCACAACAGGCAGAAGGCTTAAAAGCCCCAGACGCCAGTCGAAAACAAGCAGAAGAATGAGCAGTCCCACAGGCGTGGCGAGCGCATTCGCCTTGTCGGGAAGCTGGTGGGCAAGATAGGTTTCCGTTGCCGCACTGGACTCATAGACAGTCTTTCTGGCCTTGCCGCTGCCCATACTGTCCATGAACCCCATAGGCAGTGTCACGATGTGGTGCATTGCTTTCATACGAACATTTGCCTGTACACGGAAAGCCGCCAGATGTGAACAAATCAGTGCCGCAACATAAATCAAAATCGCAGCTACCGCAGACAGCACCGCCATCCAGCCGTTATGAGTAAGATTCTGTGCGTCTCCATAATTCGGAGATACGTCCAGAATCTCCCTAATCACCTTCCAGATATACACGAACGGAAGCAGCGCCACCAAAGCGCTGATTGCACTTAAAATCCATGACGCTATGGTAAGGTACTTGTAACCACCGGCATAATCCAGAAGCCGCTTTAAATTGGATTCTTTTTTCAAAGCTAAAACCTCCTTGTGAAATTTTTATGATAAAGGAAACGCTGCAGTCATTTCCGGTTACCCGTATAAAATATAGGTTAGTTATCGCTAACTTATAGAGAAAATATAATAGAAAGACGCAATGCGTACTTTCTATTATCAGTTGCCAAGCATCCGAAAAAGCTGCCAGTAGCAGATTCTTTCGGTAATGGAGGACTACTGCCCCATGATCTTCATCCACCCTGCGGTGTAAAAATCATTTAGCTGCTGCAAAAACACCTTCGCATCTTCAAACGGCATTTTATGCAGAACCATTTCAAAAAAGGCATTTATCATCCCCGTTGCCATGATATGCTCCAGCCTTTCATCAATCTTAGGGACAGAAGCTCCAAGCTGCTCTAAAACATTATAATACTTATGGGTGGACTCTACCTCAAGCTCCACCATATCATCTATCATGCCGGCGTATTTCGTACCCTCCGAGCATTTCAGTATTAAATAAAACTCATCCATATGTTCAAAGGAATATGCCAGCAGATCATTCATGCATTCCGCAGACATCTTTCCCATTTGCTCCGGCTGCTTTTCCATGGGCAGATTTTCAAAAGATTCATGAGCCTGCCGATATCGGCTCATCATATACTCATAAGCCGGATCTACCAAAGCCGCAAACAGTTCTTCCTTGCTGTCATAATAGCCGTAAAATGCCCCGGTAGTCACGCCTGCGGTTTTTACAATATTGCGTAAAGAAGCGGCCTGAAACCCTTTTTCCATAAATTCGGCCTTTGCCGCCGTATGGATCATCTCTAATGTGCTTTTTTCCGATTCACCCATTCTGCCGCCTCCTTTGATATAACGGTGTTATATATCACTGTTACAGTATAACCTGCGGCTGCGTTTTTGTCAAGAGGATAAAAGAAATTTTGTATAAATAACCAAATATGAATTTATAGTATCCTATCCATTTGTTCAGCCTATAAAATCCAAACCACAGAAAAGCTTCCAATATGGAATAATTTAGTCACACACCCTGACACGTCCGCTTATAGTTGTACCATGAAAACAGAACCCTTTCCAGGTTTGCTTGTAACAAATATTTTACCGCCGCATCGGTTTAAAATTTCTTTGCAGAGTGCTAAACCCAGTCCGTTTCCCTGGGCTTGTCTGGAAGTATCACCTTGATAGAATTTTTCAAAAATATGTTTCATAGTTTCCTGTGTCATACCAATACCGTCATCACCGATAAAGACCTTATAAGAACTGCCGTCTTTTTTAAGATGAATAGAAACACAGCCCCCATCATTGGAAAATTTAATGGCATTACTAATGAGATTTACCCATACCTGAAACAAAAGTGATTTCTGTCCAAAATATTCGGCTTCCGGCAGATCAATATCCAGTTCAATATTCTTTCTGCTCCATTTAGCTTCCAATATTACAATTGCTTCCCTTATCTGTTCGTCCAGACGGAATGAAACCGGAGGATCTAAATAAGTCTGATTTTCTATCTTAGAAATTCTCAGAATATTATTTGTTAGGTCATTGAGCTTGTCAATATTAAAAAATACCTTTTGAATATATTCTTTGCGTTCTTCTTCAGTCAGTTCCGGATCTTGAAGAAGTGTGACATATCCCGTAACAGAAGACAAAGGCGTCTTGAACTCATGAGATACATCGGCAATGAAATCATTTCTTATCATTTCTACCGAGTTAAGCTCCTTCGCCATATTATTAAAATTTTTAAAAAATTCTGCAAATTCTTCAATTTGCCCGTCATATTCAAGCTTTACACTATAATCACCATTGGCAATTTTTTTGAGAGCCTTGTTTATCTGGTTCAGCGGATTGAAAACCTTCATTATCATAAAGTTAGAGGCGACAGCAGATAAAATGATACACAAAACGCAGAGCATGAAAATAATAACAGATGGATTTTTAATCCGATTTATTGAAAATCCCAACTGTTCGAGCAGTCGGATAATAACAAAGGCTATAAAGCTGAATGTAATAATAATACTGAAAAAAAGAAATCTTGTCCGCATTTTTATTTTTATGTATTTTTTTGATTTGCACTTTTCCTTGTCTTTGTTTCTATTCATTTTTTCACCGCCCGATAGCCAAGCCCACGGATAGTAACAATTTCAAAGTCACTGTTATTTTTAAATCGCTCTCTCAGACGGCTTATATGAACATCCAGAGTATGCGAATCAACATATTCTTCAATACCCCAAATATCGTCAAGAATTTGCTGACGTGTAAATATCTGTCCCGGATAGGAAAGCAGCTTGTAAAGCAGTTGGAATTCTTTCAGAGGAAGTACCTGTGAACCGTTTTTATCTGTTACTGTGCAAGAATCATATTCAATTAATGTATTGCCGAAAGCAAGCTTTTTTTCGCTTACGCTTTTGGCACGTCTGAGAAGTGCATTTACTCTCAGCAGCATTTCATTAATATCAATTGGCTTTACCATATAATCGTCTGCTCCCGCATTAAAGCCGTATTGCTTATCCATAATATCACCTTTGGCGGTTATAATTAAAACAGGTATTTCGATCCTGCTTTCTCTTAGCTGACGCACAAAATCAAATCCATTAGTACCCGGCATCATAACGTCCGATATGATAAGGTCGATATATTCCTTTTCTAAAATATTAAGAGCATGCTGTACATTTTTTGCCCCGTATGCCTGATAATTATTTCTTATAAGAGTTTTACAAAAAAGATTCTGCAAATCAGCGTCATCTTCAACAACTAATATCTGAAACATTCGTTACACCTCTTTTGAAATTCTGGCAGTATTATATTATACCGCTTTTTATTATAAATTGCAAACCTCAATGAAATCTCAATAAAACCTCAATAAAAATTGAGATAAATTTGACCTGTAATTGAGAAAGCCATTTTATAATAACTTCATATCAAAAAGGAGGTATATAAATATATGCTGGAACTAAAGGGTATAAAGAAAGATTATGCTGCCGGAGAAAATACGGTGCATGCGCTTAAGGGAATAGATCTTAAATTCCGTAATCATGAATTTGTATCTATCCTGGGACCTTCCGGATGCGGAAAAACCACAATGCTGAACATTATCGGCGGTTTGGATCAGTATACGGAAGGCGATCTGATAATCAACGGACGTTCTACAAAGGATTTTAAAGATAAGGACTGGGATACATACCGTAATCATTCAATCGGTTTTGTATTTCAGAGTTATAATCTGATACCACATCAGACAGTACTGCAAAACGTTGAGCTTGCGCTTACTCTTTCAGGCGTTTCTAAAGCAGAGAGAAAAAAGCGTGCAAAAAAAGCTCTGGAAGAAGTAGGACTGGGAAATCAGCTTAACAAGAAACCAAGCCAGATGTCCGGCGGACAGATGCAGCGTGTTTCAATTGCAAGAGCGCTTGTAAATAATCCGGATATAATTTTGGCTGATGAGCCGACAGGTGCACTGGATACCAAAACCAGTATACAGGTAATGGAAATACTCAAGGAAGTATCCAAAGATCGGCTGGTTATTATGGTTACCCATAATCCCGAGCTTGCTGAAAAATATTCTACAAGAATTATCCGTATGCTTGACGGTTCTCTTACTGATGATTCTGTTCCGCTTACAGAAAAAGAAGTACAGTTGGAACAGGTTCAGGATCAAATGTCACAGGAACAGGAAAAGGATAAAAAGAAACCTTCCATGTCGTTTGGGACTTCATTTTTGCTTTCTTTGAAAAATCTGATTACCAAAAAAGGCCGTACCGCGCTTACTTCCTTCGCAGGAAGTATCGGTATAATAGGTATCGCATTGGTTTACGCAGTGTCTCAGGGATTTACGGAATATATTGACGATGTGCAGGAAAATGCACTGTCTTCCTATCCGCTGACTATTGAAAAAACTAATACGGATCTTAGCGCCATTATGGAAACCTTTATGGGACAAACAAATGATAATGCAGATCATGAAAATAATGCCGTTTATGAAAATTCTTCCATGTATAACATTGTAGAAACTTTTAATAATCTGGATTCTACTGAAAATGATCTTAAATCATTTAAATCTCATATTGATTCTGAATACGCAGACAATGAATCAGAGTTACATAAGGCGCTTAACGGTGTACAGTATAGCTATGATTTAGATCTGCTTGTTTACACTGAAAATGTAGATGGTACAATTATTCCTTCTGATGTAAGCAAGCTGTTAACAAATCTGTTGATGGAATATATGAACATAGATATGACTTCCATGCAAAATTTAAGAAGCAATTCTTCTATTATGAATTTGGATAATTCTCCTATGTCATCTATGGGCGGTATATCTGTAAACGTATGGCAGGAAATGCTTTCCGGTGACAACGGAGACCCAGTTAATGATATTCTGAAAAAGCAATATGATGTAGTATACGGTACTTGGCCGTCAAAATATGACGAAGTTGTACTTGTGCTGGATGAAAATAATGAATTGGACGATACTACTCTATATGCTCTTGGACTGGAATCTGAAGAAGAAATGGGTAAGATCATTACCGCAGCTATGGACGGTACAAAACTGGAAGAAAAGTCATCGCAGAAATGGTCTTATGAAGAAATATGCAATATGGAGTTTAAAACGATCCTTAATTCCGACTGCTACAGCTACGATGAAAAAACAGGTCTGTATACTGATCTGCGTGAAACAGATGCAGGTCTGAAATATTTATATGATAATGCTCTTCCGTTAAAAGTTTCAGGTATAATCCGTCCGAATGAAGACGCAGAAACAACCATGCTTTCAGGATCTATCGGCTATACCAGTGATCTGACAAAATATGTGATTGAAAACAGCCATAATTCAGATGTGATAAAAGTGCAGCTTGATGATCCTTCTAATGATATTTTCACAGGTTTACCATTCCATGAAACTACCGGAGATCTGACAGATGAAGAAAAAAATACAGAATTTAACGCTTATCTTGATTCATTGGACGATAAATCAACAGCAGCCGTATATGTACAAATGATGAGTATTCCGACAGAAGAACAGCTTGACGCTTCGGTGAAGGAAGCAATGAATGGAATGACACGTTCTGATATGGAAACTGCTATGACTCAGGCGCTTACAGAGCAAATGGGTATGTCTGAATCAGATGTTTCTGATTATATTGCAGATATGAGCAATGAAGAAATAACCGATTCCTTTACACAGATGATGGCAGAACAGGTAAAAGTTCAGTATGCACAGCAGGTTCAGGAACAAATGTCGACAATGACACCTGAAGAACTTGCAGCGGGATTCCAGCAGCTGAAAAACTCCCTTACTGCAAAGCAGGGAGCAGTATACTATGACTCAATACTGGAATTTTCCGATTCCACTTATGAAGATAATCTGAGTGAAATGGGATATGTGGATCTGGACGATCCAAGCGCTATTAATTTGTACGCATCCTCTTTTGCAAATAAGGATGTTATAACGGATGAAATAGAAAACTACAATAATTCAGTTGAAGAAATTGAACAGATTCAGTATACTGATTACATTGGTTTAATGATGTCCTCTATTACTACTATTATTAATACTATTACATATGTATTAATTGCTTTTGTAGCAATTTCATTGATTGTATCTTCAATTATGATTGGTGTTATTACGCTGATTTCCGTTCAGGAACGTACCAAAGAAATCGGTATTCTCCGTGCAATCGGTGCATCAAAGCGTGAAGTATGCAGCATGTTCAATGCCGAAACAATTATAATCGGATTGATTTCAGGCGTGTTTGGTGTTGCCTTGACATATATTCTCTGCATTCCGATTAATGCTGTTATTCACAGTCTTACCGGTATCAACAATCTGAGTGCATTTTTACCGATTCCGGCAGCAATCGTTCTGATTCTTGTCAGTGTAGCATTAACGCTTCTGTCTGGTTTGATCCCTTCCAGAAGCGCTGCAAAGAAAGATCCAGTAGTCGCTTTGCGTACAGAATAAAAATTGTTCTTAGATATAACTATAAATAAAACCGTAGAATAAAGCGTAATATCGCTGACGGAGAATATAATTTTTTACAAAACCCACAGGCTTTAGCCTGTGGGTTTCTTCTTGTGTTTCAGTTGTCTTATTGGTATGTGAGATATTGTACAGAGCATGAGTTCAAAAAACTATATGCCACCAAAAAGCCGACTATTATCACAGTACCGGAGATGAACTTCCTCGCTGTAAGAGGTCAGGGAAAACGGTACATGTAAGCAAGTATTTACGCCTAACTTCAGGAATAAATATACATGAATAAGGATAATCCCGTTAATAATTATTAGTCTATATTATAATAAAATTATTTTTCAATCCATCCCTTATTCTCCATCCAATGTATTGCTTGTGATCTGAGCGCAGTAGGCAAAGGATATTTGTTATATGGTATAAACCTAAAGGTTAAAGCGTAGAAACTATTTTATACTTCACAAGCAGATAAATCCGGGATATAATAGAGATATCAAAACACGAACCAATGGTTCTGAAACGGAGGTCTTATCATGGAATATATTACATTAAACAATGGTATCAAAATGCCTATGCTGGGTTATGGTGTGTATCAGGTTACAAAAGACGAATGCAAGCGATGTGTACTGGACGCACTGGAAACAGGCTATCGTCTTATTGACACAGCTCAGAGCTATTTTAATGAGGAAGAAGTCGGACAGGCACTGGCAGAGTCCGGCATTCCCAGAAGAGATATTTTTCTCACCACTAAAGTCTGGGTAGAGCATTACGGCTATGAGGAAACAAAAAAATCTGTGTACATTTCCCTTGAAAAATTGAAAACAGAATACCTTGACCTAATGCTGCTACACCAACCTTTTGCCGATTATTATGGTGCATACCGTGCACTGGAAGACCTGTATACCGAAGGCGTAATCCGTGCAATTGGTGTTTCCAACTTTTATCCGGACAGACTTGTGGACATTGCAAATTTTGCCCGTATTGTCCCTATGGTCAATCAGGTGGAAACACATCCGCTGAATCAGCAGACAGAAGCTATGAAGTGGATGAAAAAATATGATGTGCAGATTGAGGCATGGGCACCTTTCGGTGAAGGCAGAGGTGGTTTGTTTGAAAATGATGTACTGACTGCCATCGGAAAAAAATACAATAAAACTGCTGCTCAGGTTATGCTGCGCTGGAATTTGCAGCGTGGAGTGGTAGTACTTCCAAAATCCACTCACAAGGAACGAATGGAGCAAAATTTCAATGTATTTGACTTTTCTTTGACAGAAGAAGATATGCAGAAAATTGCTGCAATGGATACACAGACAAGTGCATTTTTCTCACACTATGACCCAAACATGGTAGAATGGTTTGCGAAAATGGTAGAGGAGCGAAAGCAGCAGCATGACAGTTCCAAAGAGAAGAAAAACTGGTAAAGTCTGTTTTCTGAATACGTAATCCTGCTATGGAAGGAGTACAACATCTTTTATCTGATGCACGGAGGTTAGAGTAATGAAATAAATACGTTCAGAACTCCGGACAATACTTCCAATTTCACGGAAATCATGAAATGGTTGTTCAATCATTAAAAGGAGGTTTTCTTATGAAAAAACGATTATATGTGACTGTTGTAATATTTATTTGCTCAGTAATATCTGTCTTTCCGGTTAGTGCAGATACAGCAATAACACAAAGCCTGTCAGAATCCAAAACCCTGGTTGCCTACTACTCTGCCAGCGGAACTACCGACCGGATTGCACAATTCATTGCAGAAGAAATGAATGCTGATACGTTTGTCATCACTCCGGTTGACGAATACACAGATGCTGACTTAGACTGGACAGATTCTTCCAGCCGTGTGGTAACAGAACACAATGATCCGAACCGACATACAAAACTTGTCACAGTAACGCCTGAAAGCTTTGACAATTATGACAATATTTTTATCGGTTATCCCATCTGGTGGCAGGAAGCTGCATGGGTAGTCAATGACTTTGTAACGGAAAATGATTTCACCGGAAAAAATGTCATTCCGTTCTGCACATCCATGAGTTCTCCATTAGGCGAAAGCGGCACAAAACTTGCTGCAATGGCAGGTACCGGTAACTGGCTGGAAGGAATGCAGTTTACAAGCTATTCTTCACAGGAACAGGTACAGGAATGGGTAAATAGTCTTGATCTGTTCAAACCGGATATTCATAGGGGTGATGTCAATGGTGACGGCAATGTAAATGCTGGCAACGCTGCGTTTATTGCTAAAAAGCTTGCAGAAGCATCCATTTCAGGAGAGGAAATAACCGTTGAAAAATATCCTTATGCTGATTTTAATAATAACGGAAAAATATCTGCACAGGACGCAGCAATGATTGCAAAATGGGTAGCAGAACAGGCACTGAAAAAATAAAAATTTAAGCGGACTGGAAAGTCCGCTTTTTATTGTATTCAGAACCCCCAACTTGCCGGGGATGCTTATTTAGACAAGTCATTTTATTTTCCGATCGGTTAGTTTTCTGAGTGATTTATTACCTGTGCAACGGCATCTAAAAATCGTTTTACGGTGGGCGATGGATTCGGAGAATGCAGCAATCCAAAAGGAATTGTATAATCCCAGTCTACAGGAAGAACTTTCAGCAAAGGGTGAACATTTGCCCAGTTGTCAATACATATCATCAGCTGATTGCCATTTTCACACTGATTAAAAGCGCTGACCGTAAACATATCAAAATCCACGATGTTTATCTGTGAATGATTCTGTAACAGTTCATCACGCATTACATCAAGATATGTATTCCAGCCACGCTGAATCATCATAAGGTTTTTGCCGTGTATATCAGATACGGTAATATGTTTTTTCTCAGATAAGTCATTATAAATAGAAACTGCACAGCGTATCGGCTCATGTGATATCAAAAAACCTGCACATTTTCTGGATTTCAAAAAACCGTCATCAAACAGTCCGGCTACAATATCAATATTTTTTCCGAGATTTTTCAGAATTTCTCTGGAATTTTCCGGTGTGTTTTCAAAAGGAACAAGCTGGAATTTGATGTCCGGACAAAGTGCATGAATCTGCGGCCACATATCCATAAGAAATTGCCCCGGAGTCATAGGCGAAGTTCCTATACGAATTATGCAGTCCTCGTTTTGCATAGCATTTTTGGCACGGCTGACGGAATCATGACAATATTGTATAATGTATTTTGCATCATGATATAAAGATTTTCCCGCATCAGTCAGCAAAATCCCACGATGGGTACGAGTGAAAAGCTGAAGATCCAGAGAAGACTCCAATAAATTGATCTGCTTGACTACGGCGGGCGGAGAGATGTAAAGTTCTTCTGCCGCTTTATTGAAACTGCCGCAGTCTGCTACTTTAAGAAATGTTTTCAACTGAGGATTATACATAGAAATACCGCCTTTCTGATAGATTTTATTGTAGCATAATTCTTGATTATTTTCAAGAGCAGTATTAACCTGAAGGACCTCGGTGTAATACCATGTTTGCAGATAATCACATCCAAGACGGGATAAGTCCTTTACACTTTTTTGTTTCAAAAATTCATCATTATCAATGATGTTCATATTGCAATATGTTGATATACCAAAGAGTAGTAGCATAAACACCATTTTCTTCAAACAGAACAAAGGCCTCCGATGCTATCTACTTTACACCTATTTGTCAAGTACTAAAGATGAGGTATATAAAAATTTCACTCAGCCTTCAAATTGAATTTACAAAAATCTGAAAAAGCTCCGTTTACATTCAATCACATTTTCTTTTCTCAGCTTGCTGATTTCCGCAGACAGTCCGCTCCTGTCAACTTCGAGAAAATCCGCAAGCTCCTGCCTGTCATATGGAATGGTAAAGCTACTGCCATGCTGCTTTGCCTGAATCATCAGATATGCCATTAATTTTTCCCTCGTGGTACGTTTAGATATGATCTCAATTTTCTGATTTAAAAGCAGATTTTTTGCAGCAATGGATTTCATCAGATTAAAAATTATTCTGCTGTGAAATTCGCAGGTATTACAGCATGGATGTAAAATTTTTCTGCTGTCAATAAGCATAACCTCGCATTCTTTTTCAGCAATCACATTCACAGGAACGGACTCCGTTTCCGCACAGGCAAAGGATTCCCCGAAAAGCTCTGAAGGTTTAATGGTTGTGACAATACTCCTGTTGCCGTAAAAATCTACACGAACGATCTGTGCCGTCCCGGACAGCAGAATACCCATGTGAGATGCCGTTTCACCTTCCGTAAAGATATACTGATTTTTCGTATATGACATCACTTCTGCTCCCAGACAACTTAGCATTACCAGAAGATTTTCATCCTCTATGCTTTCAAACAACTTACAGTTTCTCAGTATTTCCAGATACTTCTTCATAATAAATCTCCATTTGTTGAAATTTCAACATACTTTTTTCTTTGATTATACTATAATGAAGTCACAAGGTCAAGAAAAAATCAACGGAGGTTTTGTTATGATACGAAAAATTATAAAAATAAATGAAGAAAAATGTAATGGCTGCGGTGCTTGTGCCGCTGCCTGCCATGAGGGTGCTATCGGAATGGTAGACGGTAAGGCGAAGCTGCTCCGTGAGGACTACTGCGACGGTTTAGGTGACTGTCTGCCGACTTGTCCAGTCGATGCGATCACCTTTGAAGAACGTGAGGCGCCTGCTTATAATGAAGCGGCAGTGCTTGCGTCAAAAGCAAAAAAATCACCAGAAGTACTTCCTTGTGGCTGTCCCGGAACACAGTCAAAATTTATTAAAAGAGAGGAAGCTGATCCTATTTTTGAAAATTCGCAATCTGTCAGTCGTCTTTCCCAATGGCCGGTACAAATAAAACTTGTGCCTGTGAATGCGCCTTATTTTGACGGTGCAAACCTGCTGATTGCAGCAGACTGTACAGCATACGCCTATGGAAAATTCCATGAGGATTTCATTAAAAACCGCATTACGCTGATAGGATGTCCCAAACTGGATGAGGGGGATTATACCGAAAAGCTGACGCAGATAATTTCAAACAATAACATCAAAAGCCTGACAATTGTTCGCATGGAGGTGCCGTGCTGCGGCGGTATTGAAAATGCGGCAAAGCGTGCATTACAAGCAAGCGGAAAGTTTATTCCATGGCAGGTTGTGACAATTTCAACGGACGGGAAAATCATTGATTAAAGGAGTATGATTATGGAAAATAAAATGTTTTGTTTTCAGTGTGAGCAGACTGGATGCAGAGGCTGTACAGGAAATACCGGCGTTTGCGGAAAGAAAGCAGATACAGCAAAATTACAGGACGAACTGACAGGTGCTCTTATCGGTCTGGCACGTTCGACTGAGGGTAACGAACATCTGATTAACAGCAATACCTATAAGCTGATCATTGAAGGGCTGTTCACAACTCTTACCAACGTAAATTTTGATGATATATCAATTAGAAATCAAATAGAGCATGTGCATCAGGAAAAGGCAAGGCTTATTCCGAATTGCAGAGGCTGTGCTTCACCATGCGGTAAAAACGATGACTATGAAATGAGTGAGCTTTGGAATGCGGACGAAAATATCCGTTCCCTGAAATCGCTGATTCTCTTTGGTCTGAGAGGTATGGCGGCATATGCATATCATGCAATGGTACTGGGCTATACAGATGACGAGGTTAATCATTTCTTCATTGAGGGACTTTTTAAAATCGGTCTTGACCTGACTATGGAAGAATTGATCCCTATTGTGATGAAAGTAGGGGAGATAAACCTGAAATGCATGGATCTGCTTGATAGAGCAAACACTGAAACCTACGGAAATCCTGAGCCGGTAACAGTTCCGCTGAAAGTGGAAAAAGGTCCGTTTATTGTGGTTTCGGGACATGATCTGAGAGATTTGCAGCTTCTTTTGGAGCAGACCAAGGACATGGGAATAAACATTTACACCCACGGAGAAATGCTGCCTGCCCATGCTTATCCGAAACTGAAAAAATATCCGCATCTCAAGGGAAATTTCGGTACGGCATGGCAGAATCAGCAGAAGGAATTTGACATTATTCCTGCACCTGTTTTGTTTACAACCAATTGTATAATGCCGCCGAAGCCAAGCTATGCTGACAGAGTTTTTACAACAGAAACAGTTGCGTTTCCCGGTACAGTTCATATCGGCGAGGACAAGGATTTCCGTCCGCTCATCCAAAAGGCGCTGGAGCTTGGCGGATATGCCGAAGATATGGAATTTACTGGTGTCAACGGCGGAAAACAAGTGACAACAGGCTTCGGACACCATGCAATCTTGTCAAATGCCGATAAAGTTGTTGCCGCCGTGAAAGCGGGAGCAATACGTCATTTCTTTTTAGTAGGTGGCTGTGACGGTGCGAAATCCGGCAGAAATTATTACACCGAATTTGTAAAGCAAACGCCAAATGACACAATTGTACTGACCCTTGCCTGTGGAAAGTATCGTTTTAATGACCTTGATTTAGGTGAAATCGGAGGACTTCCAAGACTTATGGATATGGGGCAGTGCAATGATGCATACGGAGCGATCAAGGTGGCGACTGCTCTGGCTGAAGCTTTTAACTGTGGAGTAAATGAACTGCCCCTGTCCTATGTGCTGTCATGGTATGAGCAGAAAGCGGTTTGTATTCTTTTGACACTGCTTCACCTTGGAATCAGAAATATTCGTCTGGGTCCGTCGCTGCCGGCGTTTCTATCCAAAGATGTGCTTGCATTTCTGGTGGAGCATTATGGAATTGGTCCAATTACAACACCTGAAAATGATTTGAGTACTTTAATGAAATAATATCTGATAAGGCATCAGAAAAGCTTGTCTGGAAAAATCCAGCCAAGCTTTTTTATTTGTATTCAAGCTCGAAGCTTACTCGCTCACTTGTAAATCCGCATAAAATTTCATTTTTATATTCATAATGTCATACTGAATTGACGAAATGTCGTGCAAATGCAATGTTTTATTCTCATTACTGCATTTGAAATAGTCTTTTTGCTGCATTTTACCGCCTCCGTATGTATTTGTTCCAAATTTAGTATGACTTACTATACAATGGATATACTAACAGAAAACGATTGGAGGCAGCAAAATGAGCAATCACCTGAAAAATGCTACAAGTCCCTATTTATTGCAGCACGCAGAAAATCCTGTAGATTGGTATCCGTGGTGCAAGCAAGCTTTTGAAAAAGCAAAATCAGAAGACAAACCGATTTTTCTCAGCATCGGTTACAGTACCTGTCATTGGTGTCATGTTATGGCTCATGAGAGCTTTGAAGATAAAAAAACAGCAGAAATTCTGAATCAATATTTTGTTTCCATTAAGATTGACCGTGAGGAGCGTCCTGATATTGACAGTGTATATATGTCGGTATGTCAGGCATTCACAGGCAGTGGAGGATGGCCTATGAGTATTTTCATGACATGGGATAAAAAGCCATTCTTTGCCGGCACATATTTTCCACCGAAATCCCATTATGGAATGCCGGGATTTCCCGATTTGTTGGACGTAATTGTAAGTCAGTGGAATAATAACCGCAGGAAGCTTTTACAGTCTGCCGAACAAATCATTACGCATCTGAAAAGTGCAGAATCAGGTGATAAAAATATAGATGATGAAGAATTGATTAAGCGGGCAATGCAAATATTTTCAGAAAGTTTTGATGAAATCAATGGCGGATTTAGTTCAGCACCCAAATTTCCAACACCGCATAATCTGCTGTTTTTGATGCTGTATGCAAAGCATAAGCAGGATTCTGACGCTTTGAAAATGGCAGAGAAAACGCTCCTACAAATGCGGAAAGGCGGCATTTTCGATCATATCGGCTATGGATTTTCGAGATACTCCACGGACAAATATTTTCTTGCACCGCATTTTGAAAAAATGCTCTATGACAATGCACTTCTGATAATTGCTTATTCAGCAGCTTATTATCTTACAAACAACGAGATCTATCTTGATACGGCAGAAAAAACGACGGAATATATTCTTCGTGAAATGACCTCTGCTGACGGAGGATTTTACAGTGCGCAGGACGCCGACAGTGAAGGTGTGGAGGGAAAATATTATACCTTTACACTTGATGAAATCATTAATGTATTGGGAGAAGAAAAAGGCAAGCGATTCGCAGAATCTTTCGATATTACCTCAAACGGTAACTTTGAGGGAGTGAATATTCTCAATTTGCTGAAAAGCAATGATTTAGAATCTGATTTCAGTGAGGAAATACACAAACTTTATGATTATCGTAAAAAGCGCACAAATCTGCATCTTGACGATAAAATTCTGCTGTCGTGGAATTCTTTAATGATCGCAGCGTTGTCCATGTTTTACAGAGTTTCACGCAATGAAAAATATCTGAACGCTGTTGTCAATGCACAAAAGTTTATTGAGGAAAATATGTGTGATGGTGTGCAGCTTTTCACAAGCTGGCGTGATGGAAAACACTCCGAAAAAAGCTTTCTGGATGACTATGCTTTCTATATTGCATCACTTATAGAACTTTACAATTCCACACTGGACAAGATCTATCTGGAAAAGGCAGAACGATTCTGCGATGAAGCGGTTAGACAATTTGAAGATTGTCAACGCGATGGTTTTTACCTCTGTGAAGCTAGTTATACAGAGATTTTCATGAATCCTAAGGAAACCTATGACGGAGCAATTCCAAGCGGGAATTCTGTAATGGCATACAACTTTGTTCGTATGTTTCAGTTGACGGAAAATGAAAAGTACAGGAAACTTACTGAAAAACAGTTTGAATTTTTATCTGTACAGGCGCAGGATTATCCGGCAGGGAATAGTGTGTTTCTGCTGTCAAAGCTGCTGTATGAAAATCCACCGGAGCATATTGTAATTGCTGTCAAACACAAATCCGATTTTCAGGAAATACAGAAAGAACTCCCGTTTCTTGCAAATGTATCAGTTGTGCTGGACAGCGTGGATTATCCTCTGAAAAACGATAAAGTGACCTATTATGTCTGTAAAAACCATACCTGTTCGCCACCGACAAATATACTATAATATAATAATAAAAATGCTCCTCCCGAAAAATCTGAAAGGAGCATTTTATATTACATTTGTTTTCTTTAGGCAAAGTGAATGTTTCTATATTAGTGAACGGTATTGAAAATTGTCTCAGGAAATATTTTTCATCTGTAAAATTTCCAGTCCGTTTGCAACTGATTTCAGCCAGTTTCGAAAGTGTAATCATAATCATCTGGAGAGTTGCATGCATATCTAAATCAGGAAAGTAATATTAGCCATTTTATCACTTACTACATCCGAGCCTTTGACGGCTACGACAGCCAAGGTGAACAGATTGTACGTTCTATGACCTGGAAACCTTCTGAAAATCTTACACCAAAGCAAATAGAAAAAGAGTTACAGCGCCAGGCAATTATGTTTGAAGAAACTGTCAAAAAAGGTACTTGTTTTGACTGTAACACTCGCTTTTCAAAATATGCCGAAATCTGGCTTGAAAATAACAAGCCCCCGCTACTTGCTCCTAAAGGATCTGGCAGAAGCCGCTGAATTATCTGTATCTACCATCAAAGAACCTATCAAATGGAAAACCGCTATGTACCTGCTGATATTCAGTGGTATGAGACGTGGTGAGTTTATGGGACTTGAATGGTTCGATATTGACTTTGAAAACAAAGTAATACATATCAAGAGGACAAGTCAGTATGTCCAGCATATGGGAATTATTACGAAATCCCCGAGAAACGAAACTTCTTATCGTACCGTAAAGCTATCCGAATTTATGTTTGACCTGATTCGTGAATATCAGCAATATTGGCTGAAACTCCGTAGTGATATACTTGACCGCTGGTGTCATTTTATCACAATAAAGTTACAATCCCCATTCCCAATCAAGCCAAAAACAGAAAGCCGAATAACACAATCTAAGCTCCCTTTCATTCTGAAAGCAAGCTTTTATTATATTAAAAACTTTTCTCAAAAATCTGGAAAAAGTGGAATTTCATAGTGATAATGGAAATGAAGCAAAATTTATATAAAAAATAAGCATCTCAAAATCTTCTAAAATGCCCGTTTTATAGCTGTATTCCATCACTAATTTTTAATATTTAACTTACTATGCCAACTGAAAAATACACTTGACAAATCCAGAAAATAGAGTAAAATAGAGAAAACACTCAGCAAAACCAAAGGGATAATTGACCTCAACCCTTTCTTTTTGCTTGAGTGCTTTTTGATTGGCTAAAGACTCAACAAATGATACAATGCACCCTATGCAATTCGGATATGTAAAAGGGTGCATTTTGCACCCTTTTTGAGAAGTTTCAAGATATATGAAATTTCTCTTCTACAATCTATACGCTTTGTAAAAATACCGTTATTCTATATGATCATATCAATATCCGTTTCACCGATACCGAGTTGGAGGATATTGTGAACAAGTGCCGACCATTTGGCTATAAGAGCAAGTCAACCTATGTCCATGATTGTGTAAAGGCAATAGCTTGGTGCTATACTAAAAAAGTGGACAGCAAAAAGCGAAAGATGGTATAATAATAAAAAAAGGAGAGAAACACATGGAAAACACCAAGTATACATATGTACACAAGGATTTCCGGGTTTTGATAATCATAGACGGCGGCAGAGGAAACGCATCGATGAGCGCCTGTTGTTCCTCGAAAGATTTGTCATCCATTTCCACAAACTGTGCATTGATACGGGTGATACTGTCATCGGTCTGACCGCCAGAGTTTACCACGAAAAAAATACCGTGATTTTTCTTATTATGTTCCCTCAAGGTTGACTCTATGGCAAAGAATTTTCCTGCTTCCACGGACATTTTTGCACCTGTGAAGATGCCCTCCTTTCTATCATCAAAAACACGCAGATTTACCGTATCATCGGGATTAAACATGACGTTTATGACATCCTGTGCCGATATATTCAAAAGACTTCCTCCATATCTTCCGTGAAATAACGAATCGGCGTATGCCTGCGTTTTGCCCACTTGATCTCCTGTGCCATGCCCTCAGAAACATGACTGCCGAATACCCATAATTCCACACATTTGGTCAGCATCACATAATTCATGAACATTGCCGTCTGCCGTTCTTCACCAAGTGTATCGTCCATAAATTGTGGAAAAAGCAGATGAGGTGCAAAGGGAATACTGTGATGTCTGACGGCAAAACGGCTGTATTTACGTGCATTTTCAATGTTCTCATTTGTATTGCCACGATAGGGAGAACAGATATATACCAGAGGGCGAAAGGCGGCTAATCGCCGTGCTTTCCGTTCCTCGCTCTCAAGTCTTTTCATTGCTTCAAATTCTGTAGGCGAGAAATATCCCTCGCTGTTATGTGTCGATGCCAAACTCATCCCTCCAGTTCCTCTAAATTTCCAAAAGACTCTCCGGCAGATGCTTCCGCCACAAGTGGCAGATCAAACTCAGGAAACGGCTGCTGTTCCATACATTCACGAATAAAAATTACCGCTTCATTTAGCTTTTCCTTCGGAATAATAAATGTCAGTTCATCATGGATCTGCAATATTGGTTTCAGCCAAGGACGTGACGGCAGTCCCTCTAAAATACGCACGATCGCAAGTTTCAGAATATCCGCAGCCGTTACCTGAATCGGTGTATTCAATGCACAGCGTTCCGCAAAGGATTTCAGTCCCCAGTTTTCACTGCGGATATTCGACAGATAACGTCTGCGTCCCAGCCATGTTTCGATATACATTTTTCCTGCGGCATCACGTTTTGTTTCTTCTTGCCACGTTGTCAGTGCAGAGTATCCGGATTTTAGGTTTCGGATAATGGCTTCACACTCGTCCACGGATTTTTCCACACCAGCCTTGAATTTCAACGTACTTTGCAGTCCTTTCGGAAACAATCCGTAGAATGTGCCAAAGTTTACGTTTTTGACGATAGTACGCTGTTCCTTGTACTCCTTGCGGTGCTTGTCCTGTGCTTCTTCATAGGTACAACTGAAAATAACGGACGTAGTCGCAGCATGGATATCACCGCCATTTTTGTAGGTTTCCATCATGGTTCTGTCACGGCAGTAGAATGCTCCCACACGCAGTTCAATCTGTGAAAAATCCAGTGACAGGATAAGATGATCTTCCGGTGCTTTGATAAAGTTTCGTACTCTGATAGGGTCATTACTTTTGCGGGGAAGATTCTGGGCCTTGGGTGTCTTACAGTTCATACGTCCCGTTTCCGTAGAAAGTGCAAAGAAATCCGGATGAATCCTGCCTGTTGCAGAATTCAGATATTTCAGGTATCCGTCAATGTAGGTGGACTTGATCTTGCTCCATTTTCGACATTCCTGCACCAACGTGAATAATGACGAAAGTTCAGGGCGATTTGCATCGCACCATTCTTTTAGCATGATCATGGAAGCGTCATCTGCCGCTTCTTTGTTGGATGCAGTTACTTTCATAACAGGCAGTTTCAAGGTCTGATACAGATAATCCTCGAACGCCTTTGTACCACAGTTTGCTCCGATTTCAACATCACCGATAAGCATAATTATCTCGTTCCTGATACGCTGCATTTGCTGTTCTGCTTCCTGCTGACGGGACTTCATCAAGTCTGCATCTACAGGCACACCGTTGTGTTTCATAATACCAAGATACACTGCTGTAGGTGTGTTGCTTGACACGCAAACTGCAAAAAAATGACAAGCAAACTGCAAAACTTTTGACACGCAAAATAAAAAAAGACCGTTTAAAGGTATATTTTTTCCTTTAAATGGTCTTAATTTCTAACCGATATTAAAAAAACTTTCTTCATCTTGAAATACTAAAAACCGGCAGGAAATGATCCTGCCGGTTTTTCATTTATTGTTTATTAAATTTCTGCCTTAATACAACGAGATCAAAAGTATCAACAACACCATCATAATTTAAATCAGCTAAAATGGCGTCACCTTTATTTATTGAACCATTACCTAAAAGATAATTTTGCAGAAGAATTAAGTCGGTGGCATCGATAGTTCCATCTTTATTTATGTCTCCTAACATATAATTGGATAACGGAACAGGACCATAATCATATGTAAATAATATTGTAGGACAACTTAAACTCCAAGACGAGTGAGCACCACCTAAGGCTTCCACTTGAGAATCACTTAAAAGGAAATAATCATATTTGCGATTGCCTACACCTTTTCCATCATCCCATGTAGCATCAACATGAAAATAATGATCTCCCAGTTTTATTATATTCCATCCATGAACTCCTGATTTAACAACAAAATATGACTCTATTCCGGCAGCTTTGGTTAACAAGTAATATGCTCTGGCATATCCGTCACATACCGTTGTACTATACAAAAAAGCCGAATAGTCAACATGATTCTTTAAATCTGATGTTGTTTCATGGTCATAATCTACAGCATCGCAAAGCCAATCATGCAAGGCTTTGGCTTTCTGTGTATCATTCATTGAACTGTTCGTATAATCTGAAACCACTTTAGAAGCAAATGCGCTTGTATATATATTCATAAAACCTACATTATTTGACCTTCCAAATTGATTTATAACAAAATCATGTAATTCCCCATCAAATAGAGGATATTGATTCTTTGGAGGTATAATAGTAACCTTTTTTCCATTAATATAATTTAAATTTGTACACTCATCAAATGCAGATGAATCTGAGGTGATATTTGTTGAAGCTGCAATTAAGACTGCGGGATTTGAGAGAGAACAATGGTATGTCCCAAGCTGAAATGGCGAAACTGCTGGGATGCTCTCAGCAGACCTATTCCCGATATGAATCCCATACCACAGAAATTCCGCTGGAATTCCTGATTTTTCTTGCCAATTACTATGATACCAGCGTGGATTATCTGCTTGAAATAACAAATCATGATGAAGCTTATCCCAGAAATAACGTAAAATGACCGTCAACAAAAAATCCCACCGAAAGAGAACTCTACAATTCTCCATCAGTGGGACTTATTTTTATATTTTCGCTTTTAACTTTTCCAGTTCATCTATAAAAGCTGAACGTCTTGGATAATTCTCTTTTAATTTCTCAATTAAGGGCATTACATCAGCTCCGCAATTGAATAATTTCTTGATTTCTCTGCAAACATTTTTATACTGCTGTCGATTAGATGACTGACTTGCATGACGTTCGATTTCTGTTATACACAGCGGAAAAGTAACATCCGAATATTTATTTCCAAACTTTTCTGCATAACAAAGAGCAATGGAAGGATACTTTTTCATATGCTCCAATAAACGAAACTCCTGGTTCTCCTTCCATAAAATATCTGCAAAACTTTCATAGGAAACAGAATGTTCCAGTTCGTTAAGCAAAACCGAACTTTCCTGTTCCCATCTGCCGGATCTCTGAAGAAGCTCCTTATACATACCATAATATTTCGCTTCATGCCTATCAACAAGCAATTCATGAACCAGGTTTATCTTAGCCTCATCATTTTCTGATTTCTCGTATACTTCAAGCAGTAATTCAAACCACTCTCCTGCCCAAAAATTATCTCGTTCTTTTTCATCTATGATTTCATTACATAACTTTTCAGCGTGAGAATAGTTTTTACTTTCTATTGCCATTTGAACAGCAACTTTACGCACATCATGATACTACAAATTTTTGTTTGCATATTCCTCCGCAGCACAAGTTCCATCGACAGCTCTGATTGCTTTTATTCTCACAAGACAATTCCATTCCTTGTAAGTGGAATATTTCTGATTTTTACGTTTGTCGACAATTTCATCAAGAATCCCGTACAGCTTTAAAACATTTTCCTTTGTAGATAAATTCGCCGCAGAAATCAGTATAGAATAAGAAAAATCCTCCCAATCATCAAAAGCTGTATTCTGACTGTCATTAAGCGCCTGCGAAAAAATCTCAGAAGCCTCCGCCGTACCTTTTATTTCTTCTGAATTGCAGATTTTTTCCATCAGCTCTTCAGCCTGCCACTGTACATCATTGACACATCCGGAACTGTTGTCACCTTTGCTTGCCAGTTTTGCATTATTCATGACAACCAGAGTTATCATCGAAAAAGCAAGAAAATATTCACCCTCATAGACAAATTTCTCAGCCTCGTTCAGAATCTCCATGAAAGTATTACAGATGTCGATGCACCCGTAATATCCAATAGAACCTTGTTTCGTACCACGCCGTTTCGCATCAGCTATTTTTGCACGAGTCTCTGACATTGTTGTTTTATATTTTTCTGATTTTGACATAGTTTTTACTTCATTCCTTCAAAGATATCAGTACAGCCCTTGTGATTTCCAGACTGTCGGTATGTATCGCTATCGTAGACAAACATGATTTTTGTCATTTCATATACTCCGCCAGTGCCTTTTTCAAAAACTCATATCGTAAGCGTTTTTCTTCTTTTACAAAATGGACCTCCCGAAACTGCTCAGGATTATTTTCATATACAAGATTCTCATCCCCGAACTGCTCGCTTGTCAGGTCAAAAACACAGTCGCCGATCACATTGTAACAATGATAATTGCCGCCGTCACGCAGTATTCCATAAACTTTTCCACCGAAAATATCCTGCACCAGAAATGCGGTTATGGAGCATTGTCCGAGAGTTTTGTTATCCGGTGTCCAGTTATCCCTTAATCTTGGAGCACAGGTGTCTGCAGACCATATTTGCGATAGAGCATCATATAAGTCAAGCGGTGAATGAATTTTCGGATATGTGTTGTTGATCGGTTTCACCGTTGCCGTTTCCCAGCCGTAAAAATAATATTTCATGTAGACCTCCTTAATTAAACACCAATCCTTCTGAAAATCATTTGTCATTATTTTGTATACAAAATCCAGACTGAACCGTCTTTCATATTCTTACATTCAAGCATTCTAAACTCTGTCAAATCTGAATCAAAGAACAGCGGTTTATCATCTTTATCCGTAACAATCGGAGCGATAACCTGACTGATATTGTCAACTGCTCCCGCACGAAGAAATGCACCATTGATAATACTTCCACCTTCAAGAAGCAACTTTTTGATTCCGAAAATGATGTAAAGCTTATTCAAGGCAAGATTGATATCAATATCATCTTTGCCTGCAAAAATGTAGGAAACTCCGATACTGCGATAATAAGCAAGCATTTCCTTTGGCGTTTTTTCACTCAACACCTCAATGATATGACAGTCATCATAACCGAGATCATCATCATGAATTTTGCTGTCCATCCAGCCGACTTTGCCATGGCGATCAAATGATACTGCGTAATAATCGTGCTTCTGAGCAACATAATCCTCATAGGGAATATCCGCACCGGAAAACTCAGATAAATTCGGCTTGAAGCCATTGGTAAAGCTTGATTCCATTGTTACCCGACCGCAGGCAAAGGCATCGCCTTTCAGCTTTCTGTTCAATTCGTAGTAGGTTTCACTTACCTGTGTGCCGACTTTCCCAAAGAGAAAATCTCCGGTCACTTTTCCGTCTATCGAGGTCACCATATGGCATATCACAAGCGGACGCAAACCATGTTTCTCAATATATTTTTGTGCGTAAGAACAAATGGCTTTTACTTCTCCACCTCTTGCATTGATTTCATTCAGACAAAGACGCATCAGTTTTCCTGCAATCCCCTGTCCTTGCATTGACTCATCAACCTTTGTTGATTTTATCTCGTAGACATTATTTTCTCTTTTCGGGAAAATAATCTTTCCTACTTCTTTGCCGTTATCGTCAATACAGCTTATTTTGCTTTCAGAAGTTAAAAATTTCATTTCAATGTCACTTCTTCCGATATTTCTGATTTTTACTGTTTGGCTTATCTGGAATTGTACGTTCAATCAATTTCTTATCAAGTGCAGGAGTCAGGTAATTCTTTCTGAAAGTCGGACGGTGCGACAATCCAAGACGCTTCATGATCTCAGCAGCTGAAAGTTCCTCATTCCCTAACACAGAAAGCAATCTGTTGATCGGATTATCTTGATCGGTTACTTGGTCGCTGTCTTGATCGGTTGATCGACCAACAACCGTTGTATCTTTAAGAGTGTCCCGAATAATTTCAAGCATAAGATCTACAAATACAGCACTGTCTGCCGCTTTATCCGACTTTCCGAGTGCATCATAATATTCTGCCTGTTTTGACTGAATCAATTCCTCAACAGGCAGCCAGAAAAACAATTCCTTCCACTGTCCAAGCAAAAGACTATGCCACATTCTGCCCATGCGACCATTCCCATCCTGAAATGGATGAATAAACTCAAATTCATAATGGAAAACGGCACTTTTTATCAATGGATGCATCTCAGAATTTTGATACCAATTGAACAAATCCTGAATCAGTTTTGGTACAAGATGAGCAGGCGGAGCCATATGAACAAGTCTGTCACCGTCAAACACTCCAACTCCACCGGAACGGAATTTTCCATTCTCAGGAACAAGTCCTTGCATCATCAGCTTGTGAGCAGTCAGAAGATCTTCCACAGATTCTGGATTCAGACGAAGCATCATTTCATATGCTTCATAGGCATTCTGTACTTCTTTTATATCGTTCGGATTTCCCAGCACACGTTTTCCATCCAGAATCGCTGTAACCTGATCTAAAGATAACGAATTATGCTCAATAGCGAGTGATGAATGAATCGTTCTGATTCGATTTTCACGTCGAAGGTGTGGGCTGATGATCCCTTCCTGCAATACTGTGATTCTTCCGACCTGCTCGCTGATTTCTGCAAGAAGTGTAATAGTTCTGTCCGTCATATGAAATGGTGGTTTATATTCGCTCATTTGATTGTTCCTCTTACTGTATTCGGCATAATTTCATAGGGGTTTATTTTAAGAACACTGCAAATCGACAGTCCGATTCTCATGCTTGCACTGGAAAGACCTCTTTCATTTGTTTCAAAACGTTGATACTGCCTAAGCTGTATCCCCGCCTTATCCGCTACTTGCTGCTGCGTTAGCCCCAGCATTTCTCTTCTGTCACGAAGAATACCTCCATCGGTTTGCACGGTAAGATATCCAGGTACATCGGATTTTTGCATTTGTATCGGAATAAAATCTGTCATAATGTAACCCTCCTCATTTACGACCACGCGGTCATAAATATAGTATACGACATATTGGTCGTATTGTCAAGATGTTATACAAAGAAGTTTTTCAAAAAAATTTCTATAACCCCTTGACAAAGAGACGCAAGTGTGCTATAATGCAAATATGCTTGTAAGCACTATTGCTAATAAGCATATCAGATTCACCATTGTGAATGAATATTACGCCCCTGAATGATGAAAATGTAATAAATGAAATGAAAGTGAATGGGCGATTGAAAAAGTAAAGGTGAACATTATGATGAATTCTTATCAAAATTTCGGAGAGTTTCTCCAGAAAAAACGTGAAGAAAAGCAAATTACACTTCGCAAAATGGCAGAACTGTTAGGTTTTTCAGCACCATTCTTAAGTGATGTTGAAAAAGATCGAAGAAATCCACCGGATATGAAAAAACTGTCAATGCTTGCAGAAATCCTGCAATTGTCAGAGGAAGATAAATCTCTGATGCTTGACCTTGCCGGAAAGAAACGTAATTCTGTCGCACCGGACTTGCCGGAGTACATCATGGAAAGAGATTATGTGTCCGCTGCACTGCGTACAGCACGTGATCTGGATGCTGGTGAAGAGGAATGGATGCAATTTGTCGAAGAGCTGAAAAAGCGAAAAGGATGATCTTCAATATATATAGTCCATGTTTCCAAACGAAAAAGAGCGGTGTACCTGTTTTAACAATATATCGTGGAGTTTCAACCTGATATTTTGAAAAATCCCTCTCCTGTCGATATTGATGGATTTCTTGAAAATTATCTTGGTACCACTCCGGATTACCATAATGGCATCTATCTTGGTATGACTGTATTTCATGATACAAACTGCATTCCGGTTTATGACTTGGCAAACAATCGTGCAGAATACATCAGTGCAAAAGCTAATACGGTGATTTTCGACAGTCGCTTGCTGGAAGAAAATCAGGAACACCGATATAGGTTTACTGCAGGTCACGAAGCAGGTCATGTTGTATTTCACACACCGTATTTTGCATATGATCCGAATCAACGCAATCGTCTTTTAACTAATCAACTATTACAGCGGGTTTTCCGCCCGCTGTTTATTTATATCCATCATGCAAGCTATTAAGCTTATATCGTAACAAAGGAGGCATCTATGAATAAATCAAAACCTAACATGATTTACACGCCAAAATTGAAAATTCCGCTTGGTGAGATCATTTTAAAACAAAATGGTTCTCATGTATTGAAAATCAAAAAGCCTAATAAATCGGAATACGAGGAAATCACGATTGATTCCCTGATGTCTCTGATTTACAGCAGCAAAAATGAAGATAATACATACAGGGATTCCGATTTCTGAGAAACCCGTATTCTTCAAATAGACAAGCTCAAAACGAGCTGAACCGATATACCGAGTTCTGCCGGCTGAGCATTCGATAGACTATGTTCTACGAATGTTCAGCCGGCTTTTTCTTTTCACAAGGTGCAAATCGTTATGGATCATATAAGACTGATATCTCACTCAAATCAAATTGTGAATATTTTGTAAACTCCATTCAAATAGGAAAAAACCTTTCCTATTTGAATTTTACAATGATTTCAGACAAAGGGAAAGGAGGCGAAAGGCTGTGACTGCTACAGAACGCAGAGAAGAAATTATGAAAATTCTCGTGGCAAGAAGATATGAGACAATGAGCGTACTTGCCGCAGAATTAGGCGTGACAACACGCACGATCCGCAGCGATGTATTAAAGCTCACAGCTGAGTACCCTCTTTAAACAACTCGCGGAAATGGCGGCGGTGTGTCTGTTCCGAATGATTATCATCCATACAAAAATAAATTGTCATTGGAACAGATAAAGGTTTTGGAACAACTAATGGAAACGGCAGATGAATACCAATCTGAAGTTGTCCGCCAGATTCTTGCAGAATTTAGTTATCTTCCCTATCGTCAAAAACATAGCAAAAAGGAGGTCAACCCATGAGCCAAATCAAATTGTTACTGGACATCACCGCAGATGTCCGCCACCTCGGAGACAGTCTGGATGGACCATAGTCAATAATCTGGACACAAAAAGGCGAAAAGAATTAAGAAGAAAGTAAAGATTTTTCAAAATGAATGGGCGACAAATAATTAATAGCCGAGTGAATGCGATTAAGATTATAAAA
>NZ_JAOQKH010000100.1:0-564 GCF_025567485.1 Porcipelethomonas ammoniilytica
CCTTGTCTTATAAACTGTATGGTTTTTACCGAGGGAACAGATATCCCGCTTGTTGAAACGGTAATTATAGCGCGTCCTACTCAGTCGGACAGCTTATATACTCAGATGGTGGGACGAGGTTTAAGACTTCATCCGGATAAGGAAAAATTAACGCTGATCGATTGCGTTGGAATTACGGGAAAACGTTCCCTTTGCACAGCACCGTCATTGTTAGGAATAGATATCAGTAATATTTCAAAAGCACAGCAGGATAAGCTTGAGGGGGATTTATTCGAACTGCCTGAAAAAATTGAACGTGCGGCAGATACACCGTCCAGCTGGATAAGAAATATTGAAATTGTGAATCTGTGGGCACGGGAACAGCAGTATAATTTACATGATATTAATTTCTTCCAGATGCCGGACGGACGTTTGATATGTAATCTTCCGGATAGAAAAAAGCTGATTATACCGTGTCCGGACGAACTAGGAAACGTGATCTATAATGGCAGCCGAACTGATATGCAAAGTGCAATTGATACGGTGTACACAGAATTAAATGAAAATTATTCCGACAGTGAATAT
>NZ_JAOQKH010000101.1:0-556 GCF_025567485.1 Porcipelethomonas ammoniilytica
ACTACCGCTAACGGAATAGCGGGTTTAATCAATATTTTGTTGTTAAACAATTATCTATGCGACTTCAAGTCGCACCCATGGCGCATCAAGATGGTGCATAGCATAAAGCTTGTTTTGAATGTTAGTTCCTGCGCCCATTTTCTGCGTTGAACCCAGAACAATACGTATTTCTCCGTTTCTTACCTTGTCAAAAAGACGTTCCTTGTCCTGCGGCTTTTCATAATCGTGAATAAAAGCAATTTCATTTACAGGGATTCCGTTAGCAATAAGCTTGGATTTTACATCATCATAAAGATTAAAAGCGTCTTTCTTAGGCGTGGAATAATCACAGAAAATAACCTGAGTGAGACGTTCGTCCGCTGTCTTTTTCCAGATATCGGTTACATTGTTTACGCACATATTGATCTTAGTGTTGGGTTCATCAGGAAGCAGAGGATTTATAAGTCTCTGATCAAGACCGATTTTAATACCGTCGGTGGTAACCTTAAGCATATTGTCAACATCGGGAGTGACCTGCTTGTTGTGAATCTTTTCCGCACGTTCCGACAGGGACTGT
>NZ_JAOQKH010000102.1:0-538 GCF_025567485.1 Porcipelethomonas ammoniilytica
ATAATACTTTTTGCCGTTATTAAATACCAGTAAATGTACATATTCTCCCGTATGCAAATCGGAAAGTCTTTGAGGGACAATTGGGATCGGTGTAAGCTTTTCATCATTTATTACCTGTACTCTGACAGGATTTACGGAAATGACCCTGCCTATTACAATATCATTTCCCTTTGGCAGCATTTGCTGCATCAATCCTTTAATACTCGTTGGATTATCCATTCAGACCTCCTATTCGTTTACGGAATTAAGCGTAAGATTCATTGTATGACTTCCTCCTTTGAAAGTATGAGTATCTTCATCGACATAGAAAGTACGCTTAATCCCCAGTTCGTCAATTATTACATAAACTCCCACACCTGAAATTACATCGGGTATACCCAAAGCCTCAACACTCAGGCTTATTTCGGGAGTACTGATTTCTTTCAGCGTTTCTTTGATATGCTCCTGAAGCTTGGCTTCGGAAAGATCATCGTCCTTTTTTTCGATATCCTGAAAAATACCGATTTTCTTTTCAAGCTCGGTATTCTTCTTAACGGCA
>NZ_JAOQKH010000103.1:0-531 GCF_025567485.1 Porcipelethomonas ammoniilytica
TTTTATAATCTTAATCGCATTCACTCGGCTATTAATTATTTGTCGCCCATTCATTTTGAAAAATCTTTACTTTCTTCTTAATTCTTTTCGCCTTTTTGTGTCCAGATTATTGTGCGGCAACTCGGATTTTTTGTTCTTGTTCCGCTGCAATTGTCGGCTGAATTACCGTCACATTTGGATTCATATTAGCGCCTCCAATCTATTTTTTCACTACATACAATACCACTTTCTTGAGAAAATTGGTATCACCAAACCCAACGAAATTACGCCGCCAGAGCTGTGCAGAACCGACTAAAGCAGTCCTCTTTGTTTAGTGCATTCAGCTGTTTCAATTGTTCTTCTGTCAAGATTCCTTCAGCAAGCAGTTTCTCTGAAATCTGCCGAAGAATCCCGTAAGCGTATTCGGCTTGTCCATACTTGTTCATTTTTGATTTCTCCTTTGTTAAATTGATATATATATAACGCAAATGCAGTAAAGTTTGTTCCCGCACTTGCGTTATATCCGCACTGCATAAATTTGTTCTGTAAAAA
>NZ_JAOQKH010000104.1:0-519 GCF_025567485.1 Porcipelethomonas ammoniilytica
TTTTTTAACAAAAAGCCCGGTTATTCACCGAGCTTTATTGTGCTATTATTTAAATTATGTTTATATTATAAATCATACTTTTTTATTATCTGATATCGACTGCTCTGCCAAATATCTTGCAATATCCGCGGCATCTTTGGCTGTAATTTTACCGTCCTGATTAAAATCCATAGCTGGATAATCCTCAGCTGTTATCTTCTCTCCTGAAATAGACGACTGTGCAAGCTCTTTTGCAATAAATGCTGCGTCGCTTGCTGCAAGCTTTCCGTCTTCGTTGGCATCGCCTTTTATTTCAGGAGTTGTAACCGTTGTCGTAACCGAAGTTGTTTCCGCAATCGAGTTTGTAGAAACAGCAGTTGTTTGTGTTGTTACAACTATTGTTTCAGTTGTTGTTATATCAGTAGTAACAGGAGTGGTAGTTGTTACAGGCTCGTCATCAATGGCTATAAATGTAAACCTGTTTTGAAGTGCATATGTTTCTGCGGCTGTTCCTTTATAGCCTCGAATTACTACATCTTC
>NZ_JAOQKH010000105.1:0-509 GCF_025567485.1 Porcipelethomonas ammoniilytica
GGAAATTATAATATATTTTAATATATATCTTATATATAGGGGGAAAATGTGCCACAGTGCCACACGCCCCGCAAACCTCGTAAATACGCCGTTTCTTGATAGACACTTTTGCCACAGACAATGCCACAAACAGTGCCACATTATAATAGGTCTTCATAATCTTCAATATTTATTTCGTCTTCACCCACCGGAAGTTTCATTACAACGCATTCCACATTAACGCCGTTAATACGTTTACCACGGGTAAATCTGCGCCCTCTTGTCAAAATCAATCCGTTAGTTTTAAGCCACGAAAGCAACGCCCTGTCGTCAAATCCTGCATCCTTGACGGCTTTGCGGAAAACCGCTCCGTTTATGTACGCCCAATTGTCAAGAATAACACCGTATACATCCGAATTTTCATTGTCAGCTCGGAATTTGTTGGAATTCATCGCAACCCAGTCGCACATATAACTATAACCTCGTTCTCCGGCTGAAACAGACGCTTTGCTTTTCAAAAATTCTGATAT
>NZ_JAOQKH010000106.1:0-486 GCF_025567485.1 Porcipelethomonas ammoniilytica
ATTCTCTGATTGTTGGACATAGCGGAAATCGTCAAAGTGTTGCCGTTTGCGTCCTTTACCCAGTCAAGCTCGCCGTCTGCATTAAAGTGATACTGAGACTGCGCTGCGTTTGTAATTGTATACTCGTCACCAGATTTTGTCATTGTGCTGTGAGCGTTCAAGCACTCAAAGCCGCCGTTGCCGTCGTCCTTAAACGTGGTGTTAGAGCCGTCGGGAAGCACTACCTGATAGTAACCGGCCGCAGAAATCACTATTTTGCTGACGTCAATATTGAAATCCCAGCCAATACCGAATGAGCCTTCTTCATCGCTCATAGAGTTGTAGGTTCTTACGAAATCAGACTTTACGCCCGGTGACGCAATACTTAAATCTGTGAAGGATTTTGTGTAGTTACCGGTTGCAATATGTACGCCGTCGCCGATTTCCCAGCCCTTGCGGTAGAGCGTGTAATCGGGAAGATCGTATGGTCTCCACCACGGTCTGAAC
>NZ_JAOQKH010000107.1:0-480 GCF_025567485.1 Porcipelethomonas ammoniilytica
AGATGGACTTTCAACGAAGAAGTTCAGAATCTCGTCACGCAGATTTTTACAGAAATGTACGTTATAGAATACAATTTTGATTCTGAAACAAAAAAGCAGACTAAAACCGTTCAAATACCGGAAAATGAATTGCCCTCCCCTCTCCCGGACAATTACACTGTTTTGAGTACATACAACGGTATCTGTAATGTATATATAACAGAAAATGTAACTACTGTTACGTTAAATTACAATATCACTGAAAAAGTATCATGGGACGAGATTCTGAACAAATATCTTGACCAGAATCAGCGTGAAAAATATAAAAATTATTACGATCGCAAGGGCGGTGCTATTAAAGCGTTTTCTTCTCCCTTTGCATTTGACTGGTCAAATACAATTACATCTCCGTTTGGCTACAGAACATGGGACGACGGCAGTACGGAATTTCACAAGGGTCTTGATTTCGGCGTTCCCAACGGTACGGAAATACTGGCTGTA
>NZ_JAOQKH010000108.1:0-473 GCF_025567485.1 Porcipelethomonas ammoniilytica
TATCATAATCTTTCGGGGGACGCTTTTACAAAAATTTACATAATTGCTGAAAATCCTCTGCAAATTTTCGGACTTCCGCTGATAAGCCTTGACAGCAACGATCTTCTTTTCCCCTTCCTTATAGCCTGCATGATATATATTCTCATTGTAACCCGAACTCAAAGGCAAATGAGAACCGGAGAAGAATACGGTTCTTCAAAATGGGCAGACAAAAATGAAATAAGGAAATTCATGGATCCAAATCCATGGAAAAATGTTATTTTGACTGCTACAGAAGGTCTTACCTTGAAGGATTGGCGGATTATTCCTTTTAACGGCAGAAATAAAAATATTCTCATTGTAGGCGGTCCGGGAACAGGAAAAACAAGATTTTTTGTAATTCCAAACCTTATGCAGCTGAACAGTTCATATGTTATAACCGATCCGAAAGGAACGATTTTACCCGATGTAGGCACATTACTTTATAAAAAGGG
>NZ_JAOQKH010000109.1:0-443 GCF_025567485.1 Porcipelethomonas ammoniilytica
CATGCATCTGATGCTGGAATCGTAAACCACAGACCACTTTCTTCCTTTATCATCGCTGATGTAATATTTGTCGTAACTGCCGCCGAAATACTCGGTCGAACTGCCTAAAACCTTTCCAATTGCCTTTGCAGCTGCATTTCTCGTCAATCCGGTTGGTGCTATACTAAAAAAGTGGACAGCAAAAAGCGAAAGATGGTATAATAATAAAAAAAGGAGAGAAACACATGGAAAACACTAAGTATACAGAGGAATTCAAGCAAAGCATAGTAAGCTTGTATGAATCCGGAAAAAGCAGTACGTAGATATGCAAAGAATACGGAATGAGCAGTTCCACGCTGCATAAATGGATCAAAAAATATACAAAAGTCCAGGTTTCAGAAACTGAAACCATGACCATGGCCGAAATCAAAAAAATGCAAAAGAAATTAGCCTTGCTTGAGGAG
>NZ_JAOQKH010000011.1:0-58318 GCF_025567485.1 Porcipelethomonas ammoniilytica
GAAAACAACAGGAATCCATTCTTTGTATAGTATTCGGAATAGAAATATATGTTAAATTACTGCATTTATAAAAACACATTGTTCCGATACTTTTTATTCCGGAAGAAATATAAACTCGCTTAATAGTACTATTCTCTTTGAAAGCATTTTGACCTAAACTTGTAACGGTATATGTTACACCATTGTTAGTGATCGTAGATGGAATAGTAAGATATTCTGATGAGCCTGTGTAACCTGTTATTGTTGCAGTTGTTCCTGAAACAGTGTAAACAAATCCTGAACTGGTCGTTTCCGCACTGGCTGATATTGATAGATTCTTAAATACAAGAATACTATCATTTGATGTAATTGAAAATGCAGCAATAAAAACAATGGAAAGCAAAGCGGAAATAATTTTATTTGTTTTTTTCATAATGATTCTCCTTAAATTAATTTTTTTAAGCATGCTTACAAACACATTATATACCAATAATTTACAAAAATCAACATATAAATATTAAATTAATCAAATATTTACATTATGTCTATATTTTGTTTAAATATAAAGTGTAGAATATAAATACAGTTTGTGACTGTTTACCATCTTTTCATTAAAAGTCCCCACTTGCTTTATTAAGTTCAAGTGGGGTTTTTAATTTTTAAGACTTTATGTTGCATATCCGACAGAAAGTATTTATACTGTAGTTTTTACACAACTGTATTTATATCAGTAAAAATAAAAAGCACTCCATAAACAACGCAAATACGCAGTTTACGGAGTATTTTTTTATTATTTTATATCATTTTGCAATTTAGCGGCAGTAAGAGTATTCTGCATAAGCATAGCGATAGTCATAGGTCCGACTCCACCCGGAACAGGAGTAATATAGGAAGCTTTATTTTGTACTTCATTAAAATCAACATCACCGCATAATTTACCATTTTCCAATCGGTTCATACCGACATCAATAACTACAGCTCCTTCTTTTACCATATCAGCAGTAACAAAATTAGCTTTTCCGACTGCTGCAACAAGTATATCTGCATTTTTACAAATCTCAGTAAGATTCTGAGTTTTTGAATGACAAATTGTAACCGTACCGCTTCTATGTAAAAGAAGCATAGACATAGGCTTTCCGACAATATTGCTTCTGCCTATAACAACACAATTTTTACCTGATATTTCAACTCCTGTACTGTCAATTAGTTCCATTACTCCTGCCGGAGTACAAGGAAGAAAAGCAAATTCGCCAATCATTATCTTCCCTACATTAAACGGATGGAAAGCATCAACATCCTTTTCAGGTCTTATAGCATTAATAATTGCATTTTCATTGATTTGCTTTGGCAATGGTAACTGACATAAAATACCATTTACTTTTGGATCATCATTTAATTTTTCTACTAGTTCCAGAAGTTCCTGCTGAGTAGTATCTTCAGGTAATGCATATTCATAAGAATTAAATCCTACTTCCGAACACGCTTTCTTCTTGGAGTTTACATAAACTCTCGATGCCGGATCATTTCCGACAATTACAACTGCCAATCCGGGAGTAATTCCACTCTTTTCAATTAATTCAGCCGTCTGATTTTTTACTTTTGATTTAACAGACGCTGAAACTTCTTTTCCATTAATTAAATTTGCCATTATTCATCCTCCGATTCTATCGTTTCATTTATTTTATTTTCTTCTATAAAATCAATTCCCTGCTCCTCGTCAGTGATGGATTCCGCACCGTCTGCTATCTCATGCTCAGTTTTATCAGGTACTGATTTATTTCCAGAACGTGCCGCAGCCTCTCTAAGCAGATTTTTAGATTCTTCAGTATTGCAATACAGCTGATAATCATCGCCCATACGTCTTACCTTTGAACCAAATATAAACAGCAATATTACAGAAGCTACTACACATACAGCAGCTAAAATCTGAGAAACCCTGATATTTCCAAGCATAAGACTGTCTGTTCGCAGTCCCTCAATAAAGAACCTTCCCAAACCGTACCATCCAATATACATAAGAAAAATCTGACCGTCGTACTTTCTGAATTTTGCCGCAAAAATTGCAAGAAGAATAAATCCCAGAATGCACCAGACTGACTCATACAAAAAGCATGGATGAACAGGCTTTGACGGATTCATCACAACACCTGAACCAGTTGTAAGATCATCATAATTATTAATAATAAAACGTTGAATCGTACCTCCGTTCATACCAAAAATACTGTCTGTATTGCATCCGAACGCCTCTTGATTTGTAAAGTTTCCCCATCGTCCGACGCCCTGACCAATAAGAAAACCAACACCTGCAATATCCAAAAGAGGAAGAAGCTTCACCTTTCGCAGCTTTGCTACAAGTCCACCCACCAAAACAGCTCCTATAATTCCCCCATAAATGGCAAGTCCTCCGTTTCTTGTATTAAACATAGCTTTCCAATCACCAGAATAATTATCCCAGCTCATAACGACATAATATATTCTCGCTCCTACCAGACCGCCTAAAATTCCCGCTAATATTGCATCAATAGCTCGATCAGGATCAATACCGTATTTTTTCATTTGAGAAAAACCGTAGATCATTGCAAGTATTAATCCGAATACTATTAAAAGGCTATACCATTTAATATCGAACCCGAACACAGTAAACGCCGTATCATTAATTCTAAAATCCAGACCCAGTTTTGGAAATACTATCTGATCCGGATCAAGAAGTGAACTTGCAGTCATATCATACCCTCCTGTCATTCAATCACCGATAAAGTAAGATTATTTATATCAAATCTTTCATTTAATGTTTTCTGAACATCGTCATAGGTCATTTCAGAAAGAACTTTAATAGAATCATACGGCTCTACGCCTGACATAAAAGCAGATATCAGATTTCCGGCTACCGCTTCAGCATTATTGCTTTCCATTATCATTCCGCCGTAAGTGGATTTTTTAATACTGTCATACAGCGACTTATCCAGTCCTTCGGCTTTTACTCTTTCGATTTCGTCTGTAAGACGTGACAGTAACAGCTTCGGATCGGAAGATTCCCCACTGAAAATAAGTGTAAAGAATCCGTCTCCGTCAAACACTTCAAATCCAAAGGTAGAATTAATAAGACCTTCGTCAATCAGTCTTTTGTAAAGAGGAGCAGACGGGTCGGAAATAACGCTTCCTGCAATATAACATTCCATATTGGCTTTTAATCTTTGATATCCCGAAAGAGGTCTGCACTTTATTCCTATGTTAAAGATCGGAGAACCAACAGGAAGATGCTCAGTCACCTCAGATTTGACTATCTCATAAGGCTCCTCCTGAAAAACCGTTTCCAGTTCAATATTTTCACAAGGCTTCAAAAGCTCGTCTGCCACAGACAGAACATCATTAGTTCTGACATTGCCTGCCAGTACCAATACCATATTATGCAGATTATAAAAAGTATTGTAGCATTTATAAAGAAGCTCTGCATCAATTTTTGCAATACTTTCAATAGTTCCGGCAATGTCAATTCTGACAGGATGACTATGATACATTCCCTGAAGCATGTTAAAAAGGACTTTCCAACCGGGATTATCGTTGCACATTTTAATTTCCTGACCTATTATTCCCTGTTCCTTGTCTACAGTTTCCTGAGTAAAATAAGGATTCTGTACAAAATTCAGCAGAATTTTAAGCGATTCAAGATAATTATCGGAACAGCTGTAAAGATAACATGTTCTGTCAAAGGAAGTATACGCATTTGCATTAGCTCCTGTTTTGGCATACTGTGCAAAAGCGTCGCAATCTTCATTTTCAAACAATTTATGTTCAAGAAAATGCGCAATACCCTCCGGAACGACCGTATATTCCTTATCTGCTTTTGTTTTGAACATTGTATTAATAGAACCGTATTTTGTACCGAATAATGCTTCTGTTGTACTGAACCCATTCATTTCACATATATAAATGTCAAGTCCGGAAGGGTGTTTTATATAATTGCACTTGTCTCCTGTCTGACTGCAAAGTATTTCCTGAATTTCCATTGTTCTTACTCTCCCTTCATTACATAAACAGTATCAAGCTCTAAGGATTCCGCAGCGGCAATAATCTGCTCTCTTGTAACTGCCTTATATTTTTCTATAGATTCAGCCGGACTTATTACTTCATCGTTTATAAAACAACCATAATACCAGTTAATATATGACAATGGAGTATCTCCAACGCCCTTCAGAGAATTTATTATGCTCAGAATAGAATTATTTACATCTTCTTCTGAGAAATTTCCCTTTTTAATTTCCTCCAGCTGATTTAAAATTTCATTTTCAGTTTTTATAATATTTTCTTCTTCAATACCACAATCTACAAAAACCGTTCCTTTAAGCTGATTATACCCTGCCGCACAGTAATAGCAAAGGCTGAGCTTTTCTCTTACATTAAGGAAAAGCTTAGAAAAAGGAGTACCTCCGAAAATTGTATTCATAAGCTTCATTGCATATGTGTCCTTATTATGAGATTTAAAAGCCATGACCATCTTGCATTGATTAACATCAAGCTTTTCTTCATACCTGAAAACTTCTTCCTTAACAGGACTGAAATTAACAAATTTATTCTTAACAGAATTTCTTTTTATTGAAGAGAAAGCCTTTGAAATTTTTTCTTCAATATCCTGATTTTCCTCCGGACCCACAAAGTAGATTTCAATCTGAGCGTCTGATAACAGTTTTTGATAAGCTTCATAAGCCTGCGCAGAAGTTACGGACTTTGCCTTATCCTTATTGCCGTAAGAAGAATTTTCACTGTTTTCGCCTTTGAATGTAAACTTCTGAGCCTGGCGTACAGCGTATCCCCTTTTATTATTGATTTCAGCTTCAATAGAATCAAGAAGATCTTTTTTTCTGAATTCAAATGGCTCGCTGTCAAATTCACCGTTTTGAGCGTTCGGAGAAAATACACAGTCCAATAAAATTCTCAGTACTTCTCCGCTTATATCCTCGCCTTCAAGAGCATATCTGTTATGAATTGACGTAACGCCAATACAAAGCTTCTGAAAGTCCCCCTGCTTTACTATATCAACATTGATATTTGCTCCGTAAAGTGAATTTAATTTAGCCGTGATCTCACTGATATTTTTATATCTGCTGTTTGACGAACCCATTATACCAATTGCAAGAGCATTGGCTGACGCCGTTTCATCAAGTAAATCCGTAATAAACATAATCTGCACTTTGTTTGTTTTAAATTTCGGATCGATTATAGTTGAATACCCAATTCCGTCAGCCACAATCCTTCTGGAATAATTAGCCATAATACTATTCTCCTTTTTCATTTTTTAATCGTACCATTACGATTATATCATATATTCTTTAATATTTCCAGTAAAATGTCAAATTAAAATATTCTAATTTCAGTTTTTTTGTAAAAAGAATAAATCAGCGCGGTTTTAACAGGTTTTTTTTCTATTTTTTCCAAAGCTTTTTTATAAAGAAAAATCTGATTTTTATATTTTTCAGCAATAATATTAAGATTGTCAATTTTATCTGTTTTATAATCTACCAATACAAAATGATCTTCATTTTCAATTATCATGTCAATAATACCGTTAAGAATTCCTCCCGTACCTTTATATTTCTTACCGAACTCATTTTCCAGTTCAAGATCGTTTATTGAAATAAGAAACTTTTTCTCACGTATTGTTCTGCATGATTTTTTTATCATTTCATATATTTCAGAATGTAAAAAGGCGTCAATATCTTCATACTGTATCGATTCACTTTGTTTTTGTGAAATGTAACCGAAATCAAGCATGCGTTTTTTTTCTTTTTCAAAATCAGCTTCCAGATTTTTAAAATCTGTAAACTGTAAAAATCTGTGAAGAGCAGTACCTTTTTCAGCGGCAGTTAATTTGCCGGACTCAATCATAAACGCAGGTCTGCTAAGTATAAAGTTAACGCTGTCGTCATTTTTGGCAACATCAGATACAGACAGCTTTGAATTCAGTTCAGACAATTTTAAATCATATTTAAATTCAAAAGCTGCACGTAGTCTGTCTGAAATTTTATTATCCTCAATACTGTCTTTACCCTCATTTGTATCTATAATCGTTTCATAATCATTGTCCGGCTTTAATTCTTCAAAACTGATTTCAAAATCGTCATCATTGACATAACTTTCATAAATACCAAATACTTCTCTGAGCCTGCCGGATTTTCTATGGGACAGCAATGTCATCAAAAGCCAATCGCCCATAGATTTTGCAGAGGATACAAGCGACTCTGTAATTCCCTGATTCATATAAATATCCGCCGCATACTCCTGAGCCTTACCGACTTCGCTTTCCGCCGTATTAACAGTAATGAAAAGCCGTTCCTTTGCTCTGGTCAAAGCAACATATAAAAGACGCATTTCTTCACTCAACATTTTATTTTGATTATATCCGCAAATATATTCATATGGTATAGTAGTAAACTTTTCATACTTTTCCTTATTCTGAAGCTTAAACCCAATACCGCAGTCATAAGAAAACTGAAAAGGCTTAAGCTTATCCTGTATACTGAATTTTGTAGACGTTTCAGCAATAAAAACAAACGGGAATTCAAGACCCTTAGACTTATGCATAGTCTTTATATATACTGCATTCTGAGATGATGCTGATACATTTCCGCTTCTGAAATCACCCTTTGATTCCATTACGCTATCTATATATCTTATAAATCCTGAAAGACCGTTTCCCGAATTCAGTTCATATGAATTGGCATATTCCAAAAGCATTCTTAAATTTGCTTTTTTCTTTTCACTGTCCTTATAAAGCTGAATGACCGATGTAAAATCCGTACTGTCATAAATTTTTTGAATAAGTTCAGGAAGTGTATAAAAAGTTGAAAGTAAACGGAGTTCATTTATAAAATCATACAAAAATTTAGATTTTGTATATATCATGTCCTCCTTTGAAAAAATAGGTTTGTCGTTTTCAATTCCCAGAGCATCATATAAATTTGTGTAAATATTATGTTCCTTATTAATAAGCCGTATTTCAGCAACTTCATCGGCGCTGAACATAAACATAGGCGAAAGCATTACAGACGTTATAGGTATATCTGACAAAGGGTTGTCCACTACCCTCAGAAGATTCAGCAGTACCGATACCTCTCTTGATTTAAGATAACCAGAAACCTCCTCGCAGCTGACAGTTATCCCACGCTTCTCAAGTTCTCTTGCATAAACGGGAATTTTTTTTCTGTTCCTCAGCAAAATACAAAAATCCTTCATTTCACAAGGTCTTGACGATTTTCCGTTATCCCTGCTGACAGAAATTTTCTCATCAAGCATTCTGCGGATTTTTTCAGCAATGCACACAGCTTCTGTATCCTCACAGCTTTCGTCCGACTTATCTATCAACATTATATGAGTATTACGATTATTTTCATAAAATTCTGCACCTTTTATAAGGTATTCATTTTTATTGTAATCAATGTCTCCCACGCTTTCAGTCATTATATTTTTAAATACATAGTTTACAAAATTTATAACCTGTTCAGAACTTCTGAAATTTCTGTTTAGTTTAATATATGAATTTCTCTTATCATTTTCCTTATAAGGAACGGCATTATTGACCGCATTTATAAAATTATCCGGATTAGCGAGACGGAAACGGTAAATAGATTGTTTTACATCTCCAACAAAAAACAGATTATTTCCGTATTCTTCAGCGCTGCCGTTATGCGAAAGCAATCTGAAAATCATATCCTGACGGTTATTGGAATCCTGAAACTCGTCAATCATAATCACCTGATAGTATTCTGACAGCTCTTCGGCAAGCTTTGTTCTAATTATTTTTCCATCCTCACTGCACTCGGCAAGAAGATTAAGTACTATTTGTTCTGCATCGTCAAATCCAATAGCATTTTTAGCTTCCTTAGCCTTATAAAGATTTTCTGAAAATTCAATTATAATCTGAGAAAGTGCAGACATAATTTCTTTATGACGCTTAATATCGTCACATGCATTAACCAGCATCGCCCTATTATCCGCTATCGACTTTACTGTTTCTTTAACAGAATCCCTTATTTTTTTTATGAACTGTCTTTCTTCGGGATAAGCATAATTTTTTCCGGCTGCTGGAAAATTCTTATATTTCACACAAGAAAAATAATCTGATAACTCCTCATAATCGTCCGTTTCCAAAACCGATAGTGCTTTGTTCACAATATTTTTATCGTCACTAAGAAGCGTCATAAGCTTGTCATCTGAAATTTCAGAAGCTTTTTCATATGCCGTATTCAGTTTGTTGCTGCATACAAACAATGTGTTTTTCAGCTTTTTAATATACTCCTGTAAATAAATATTACTGTCGTATTGCCCATCTAATCCTTTAAGCCAGTTTTTAAAAAACGGTATTGAAGAAATGCAGCCGTACAGCTCAAGAATCATTCTGCAAAGCGGCGCATCACTGTTTCCGCAGAAATTATTATTCAGCATTTCCATCATTTCCGGATACTTTTCATAGTAACCGTCAACCAAATCCTTAAGCACACTGTCTTTCAGAATATTTTCTTCCGTTTCATCTATAATACGAAAATCAGAAGCCAGAGAAAGCATATTAATATTATCTCTTATTAAATCAAAACAAAATGAGTGTATTGTAGATATTGAAGCATTTCCAAGCATTGCATGCTGCCTTGAAAGCCATTTATCAAACGGTCTGTCGTTTATAAGACCTGACAGTGACACAGATAAACGCTGCTTCATTTCCGCAGCAGCATCATTGGTAAACGTTACAACTATCATTTTTTCAACGGGAACAGGATTATCCCTGTCTGCAATTATTCTTATAAGACGCTCTACTAATACGGACGTCTTTCCGCTTCCGGCTGCCGCAGACACTATTACCGAACGCTCCCTTGCGGTGATAGCGTCCAACTGCTCCGCTGTCCATTGTCTCATATATTTTCACTTTCCTTTTTATATCTTTCAAATAAATTTATTTATATTATAACATAATATGTAAAATAATTCAAACAGTAAAAAAGAACCTCAATAATGAAGTTCTTTTTTACTAAACATACCATGCTTCATTGGTAGTATAATCCCACTCAGCAATAAACATATCATAATTAAGAATAATACCATATAGTTCATTATTTATTTCTATATCAAAGCAATAATTATTTGCCTCATAGTCTCCGCCATACAGTCTTAAATACGATTTACTGTCAAACATGCTGTCAACCACTAAATAAAATTCATTTCCCTCAAGCTTTTTATTCGCATAACTAGCTATAAGTATATTGTTATTATCATATTGTTCATAACCACACTTTATAATATCTATTATCTGAAAATTAATAAATCTCATTTCCAGATTGTCTGCAATAGTATCATAAGTCTCATTGTTTTGAGAATTACTGGTTTTAATACAAACACCTGATGTTTTCCAAATCATATTACTGCCATTGACTTCAACAGAATCTATAACAGCGTCATGATAGTAAAATTCATTAATTTCATCAGATTTACATTTCTTTTTTTTATATGAATTTAATTTTTCCGATGCCATATATAAATTCCTCTATTTAAAAATCCTGAATGCTTCTTTCACGTCCGATACGCCGATTAATTTTATGCCATATTCCCGACTATTAAGAGAGTTAAAAGACTGTGCCGGAATCAGACACTGTTCAAACCCCATTCTTTCTGCTTCTTTTATACGCTGTACAATATTCGATACCGCACGGACTTCTCCGCCAAGACCTATCTCACCAAATGCAATAGTACTTTCATTTATTGGTTTATCAAAAAGACTTGAATAAAGACAAAGCGCCACTGCCAGATCCCCTGCTGTTTCATTAATACTGAATCCACCCACTACATTCAGATACACGTCAAGTGAACCGAAAAACATTCCCGCACGCTTTTCCAGTACTGCAATTATAATTGCCATACGGTTAAAATCAAATCCCTTAGACATTCTTCTGGGAGCGGAAAAGCCGCTTTTTGTTGCCAGTACCTGTATTTCCGCAAGAATAGGTCTTAGTCCCTCCATAGTACATGTAACACATGTTCCCGAAACATTTTCCGGACGTCCGGATAAAAGCATCTGCGAAGGGTTTTCTACTTCTTCAAGTCCCTTGTCATACATTTCAAAAACGCCGATTTCATTTGTAGAACCATATCTGTTTTTAATGGTTCTCAGCATACGGCAAGTAAGATTTCGTTCCCCTTCAAAATATAAAACAGCGTCGACAATATGCTCCATAACCTTAGGACCGGCAATAGCGCCGTCTTTATTTACATGTCCTACAATAATTATAGGAATTTCCAGACTTTTAGCAGTATGCATAAATAAATTAGTGCATTCCCTCACCTGTGTAAGGCTTCCAGGACTGGAAGCGATCTGAGATATGTTCATAGTCTGAATAGAATCAATAATTACAATATCCGGTTGACTGGCAGAAATAGTATCGCATATTGCCTCTGCGTCTGTCACTGTCAATATGTAAAGACTTTCCGTATCCACGCCAAGTCTTTGAGCCCTTACTTTTATCTGTCTTGCGGATTCTTCTCCCGAAACATAAAGTATGGAATAATTTTCGCCCAGATACTGACATATCTGAAGCAAAAGAGTACTTTTTCCTATGCCCGGAGCACCGCCCAGCAGTACTATTGAACCTTTTACCAAACCGCCTCCCAGAACACGGTCAAATTCTCCTATTCCTGTTTTGTATCTGACATCTGCATCAACATCTATTTCTGAAAGCTCCAGTATTTTATCAGTAAGATCAGCAGTCTTTTTTGAAGGGGAAGTTTTTGAAGAAGTTATTTGTTCAACCTCTTCAAAGCTATTCCATGAACCGCAATCCGGACATCTTCCGTTCCATTTTCCCGACTGATAACCGCATTGATTACACTCAAATATAATTTTGGATTTCGCCATTTTAACGTCCTTTCCAAGTTTATTTTTTCGACAGATACTCGTTTACCGCCGCAAAAACACTGAAAGCAATTTTATTCTGATATTCCTCATTTTTTAAATTTTCAGCTTCCTCCGGATTTGAAAGAAATCCGCATTCCACCATTACAGTGGGATTGTTGCAGAAATAGCAAAGAAATAGTTCTTTACCGCACTGCTTTATTTCCCTGTCATTGTCCGGTTGAATATATTCAACAAATTTATCCTGTATTGCCTGCGCAATATACTTGCTCTGTGAATTAGTTTCAGAATAAAACATCTGTCCGCCTTTATACTTCGGATCGGTAAACTGGTTCTGATGTATTGAAATACAAATAGCATTTGGATATTTGTTAAACAATGCCAGCCTGTTATCCATGTCCGAGCTTTTCTGATTTGCAATACCTTCAACTCCATCATCATGAATGGAACGGTCTGTATCTCTTGTCACTTCAACGTCATATCCGTATAACTCAAACATATCACGCAAGCTAAGCAATATATTCAGATTGATTCCCTTTTCCGGTACTCCGTCAGCCGAAGAACATCCTCCGTCGATACCTCCATGCCCAGCGTCAAGAATAATTATCGGCTTATCATTTTTAGCGGCGCCGATCGTAGCGATAGTTTTTTGCTGAGATTTATTTATGTAATATGCAGACGCTCCTCCCGCCAGAACCAGTGCAGAAGCAACACATACCAGTCTTCTGACAATTTTCTTATTTATCTTTTTCATAAGCACACCTCTTACAGTAATTTTTGCCGCTTATGCGACTTGTCTTATTAATGCTTATGAAATATTTCCGGTAAATATACCGATAAAATAATATATAAATCGTTAATTACAGAATTTTTTCCATTCCTATTTTCTGTGGTTTCAAGCCGCATCTTTCATAGAACTTCATAGCACGCTCATTACATGCCCAAACATTAAGCGTTACATTATAACAGCCGATTTTTTCAGCATACTCTATAACAGCGTTATATATTTTTTCACCGATATGGTTTCCTCTGATCTTTTCATCTACGCACAAGTCGTCCAAATACAGTGTTTTGATATCAGTTAGTGCAGAATCCCCAACACTTTCATTTATAATACATAACGCATACCCCAAAACATTATTCTGTTCATCAACCGCTGCCAAAACCGGTCTGTTCTCATCATTAATTATTTCTTTAAGCTGCTCCGGAGAATATTTCTTCCCGTCTTTTTTAAATAAATCCGGTCTGCCCTCATGATGTACATTACAAATTTGTAAAAGAAGATTACTTATACCTTCAATATCACATTGCTGAGCCATTCTTATCTGCATTTATCGAACCTCCAGATTATTATTTTATCGTTTCCCATTCAGCTTCTTTAAATCCTACCAGTACAGTATTATCACCAATCAGTATAGGACGTTTCACAAGCATACCGTCAGTTGCAAGCAGTCTTAACTGCTCTTCTTCTGTCATATCCGATAGCTTATCCTTTAAATTCATTGATCTGTATATAAGACCGCTTGTATTAAAAAATCTCTTCAAAGGCAATCCGCTTTTTTGGTGCCAATCGAGAAGCTCCTCATACGATGGATTGTTCTCCTTAATATCCCTTACTTCATAGCTTATATTATTATCATCAAGCCATTTCATTGCCTTTTTACATGTAGTACATTTAGGATAGCAAACATAAATCATTTTATTTTTCTCCTTTCAGTCATGACGTTCGTTAATATTATCATACATTTCGCAGAATCTTCCGGAAAATGACGGTTCTTCTCCTGCCGCATAAAGATGCGAAATATCTCCAAATGAAAGCATTCTGAAATATGCCGTACCCTTTCTGCGTTCTTCTGTTGCAAGCGTAGTAACAGACGTCGGCAAAGCACAAGTCCCATGCCACAATACCATGGGAGATATACCCAGCAGATGTCCCAGCATAACACATTCTACTCCAAAGTGACAAAACAGCACTATAGTATCGCAATTCGGATCAACTGCTTTATAACAGTTTCCTTCTCTCTCATAACCGTGAGATGCAATAATTTCATCAAGTCCTCTGTAAACACGTTCAGCCTCACTAATTACATTGCCATCCTGCATAACTGAGGTAGTATGCCACAAGTCCCGACGGTAATATTTTTCTTCTGCTGTCCACTCAGCAGGAATCCAGTCCCATGTTATTTTCTTATTTCCATCTGAACCGATAATGGGAGCTTCAAATTCTCTGAGCCAATTACATTCTTCTGCTTTACGATTCATTTTTTTCAGCGTATAATCAGCCGTTGCCTTGGCTCTTCCAAGAGGAGAAACATAAAACTTTTTAATGTCCATTTTTGAAATACGGTCAGATAAAAGCTCAGCCTCTGTTTTCCCTTTTTCAGTCAGCGAATCAATAGTGTAATCAGGGTCGCCGTGTCTTATAATAAGTATCTTCATTTATTTTCCCTCACATATCTCAATTAAAAAATCCTGCTATTTTAATATTTTTATCTTCTGCAAAGGTTGAAGCATTATACAGAAAAAGTGTTTGTTCATAATCGTCAGGATCTACAAAATCCCTAATGGAAGTTTTTACATATCTCAGATCAATAACTGCTATTTCCGAATAATGCTGAGTAAGAAACGGTATAAACGAATTTGCGTAAGAATCCTTGATAATAAGAAGCTTTTTACCGTTGTCAGCATTAGTTTTTATATTTGTATACGCTCTGTTTTCGCCCATAAATACACAGTACTTGTCCTTTTTGCCGAGATAATCCATAAAATAAATGCTGTCATAATGGGTTTCGGAAACCCCGTCATTACAGATCACATCAGTAATCTCAGCGCCGTTTTTGCAACTAAAAATGTCAATTACATCCGCCGCCGTTTTATCATAAAGACACTTCGAATAAAACGTACCTTTAAAATTACTGCTCACATGTTCAATATCAAACCTATCCGGCTCCACAGCAATATCTCCCAGCTGCCGTATTGAAGTTTTATATGCACAGTAAGCGCCATAACTTGTCCAATGATGATCATTTCTATAATAAATATAATTATCTTTTTCGCAGATCATTGTATTGAAAATATCAATAACATTAACATTTTCGGAGAAATTTTCACAACTTTCACTGATAAATTTTCTTTGGTCAAGCTGTGGAGCAAATTCCGGAAGCATATCCTGATAGATACCTGCCGACGTAGGAGCAATCATAGCAAAAACATCTGTTTTGTAATGCTCTGCAAAGTTATTTATTGCCTGTACTGATTTTTTTACTTCATCATAATCAGGCTCATGAAGCTTTTCTATAAGCATACTATCGGTTATATAAATCCCATTTATTAAATCCTTACCGGTAAATCTATCAAGACTCATTTTAGCCTGCACCCATTTTATTCTCTCAGGAAAATGATCTGACAAGTACTTTTCCAGATCATGCATATAACTTTTATCTGAAACTGCTGAAACATTCAGCTTCGGCAGTTTTGACAACATTCTGTTTTCTTGGGCTGAATAGCTGCTCTTTTTTGAAAATATAAAAATTACAGGCATAACAACAATTATAGCTGCAAATAAAATCGCTGATAAAATCTTCTGTTTACTGCTCATTTTATATCCTCCTAAAATCTGAAATATAAAAAAGGATTATAGCTGGCATCTACCAGATAAGCCGTGCAAACCAGCATTACCGCTATCTGAACCAAAGGCATGGCATAATTTATAACTTTTGAAACAATTTCACTTAGCTGTATCTTTTTCAGGATTTTACCCAACAATCCTCCGCATCCTAAAATACAGAATATAAAAATCATCCCATAATTTTTAAGCTGAAACAGTGCAAAGGAATCTAATATATTTCCGTCTCCATAAAACATCGCCTTATAATACTGAAGAGAATCAGTAAGATTATTTGTATCAAATAACACCCATCCCAATACTACAAGAACAAAAGTATAAATAATACTAATTATCGGATTTAATTTTTCAAGATATTTACCTAAAAATAGTTTTTCAGCTATAATAATAATTCCGAAATAAAGTCCCCATAAAATAAAATTCCAGCTTGCACCATGCCATAGTCCTGTCAGTCCCCAGACTATCAGTAAATTTCTCAGCGTTTTATATTTACCCTTTCGGTTACCGCCAAGTGGTATGTACACATAAGAACGAAACCATGAACCCAGAGTAATATGCCATCTTCTCCAGAATTCGGAAATACTTCGGGAAATATACGGGTGACGAAAATTCTCCGGAAAATTAAAACCAAGCATTTTTCCAAGTCCCACCGCCATATCAGAGTACCCTGAAAAGTCATAGTATATCTGGAATGTAAATGCCAATATTCCAAGCCATGCAGTTAATACTGAAATCTCGGAATAATCCATGCCTTTAATTTCAGTCCAAAGCAAACCTATATTGTTCGCCAACAGAACCTTTTTTGCAAGTCCCTTTATAAAAATTCCAGCGCCCTCGCCTAGAAGATATATGTTGACTTTACGACTATTGATCTCATTCTGTACGTCCTCATATCGTACAATCGGTCCGGCAACGATTTGGGGAAACAATGTTACATATGCCGCATAATTAATGAAATTTTTCTGTACTTTAATTTTTCTCATGTACATATCAATCGTATAAGATATGCTCTGGAAAGTATAAAAAGATATACCAACAGGCAGCGGAAGCTTTTTTAATTCGATTCCGAATATTCCGGCAAAAAAGCTGCTGTACTTAAAAGTAAATAAAATTCCCAAATTAATTATAAGCGAAGAAATCAGAGCAAGGGTTCGTATTTTTTTCGATGAATCAAACCTGTCAATTATTCTTCCGGCAGTATAATCCACCAAAGTCGTCAGCAGCATCAGAAAAACATAGACCGGCTCGCCCCATGCGTAAAAAAACAATCCGGAAATCAAAAGGACAATATTTTTAGTTTTGTTTGGAGAAATATAATAAATAATCAGCATACACGGAAGAAAAAAGTAAAGAAATATAATACTTGAAAATACCATTTTTATCCTCCGAAAATTATATTGTCTGCTATTATATTTTGAAGCTGCTCTCGGTCCATCATAGTATTTAAAACCTCCAGCATGGAATTTGCAGTAAGTAATGAAGGTAATTTTAAATACTCAAGAAGTCGCTTTCGTAACACAGCGCTGTTTTTACCGCCTGAAAGTCCCATCAAATACAAATCCGTTTTAGTTATCTTCTGAGTATCGTCTTTTTCGCACTCAGAAGTCAGAATACCTGCCTTTTCAAAAGCCTTAAGTATTATATTTTTCTCAACGCCCTCAACTCCGAGCTTTCCCTCCGCAGAGGGTTTAACTTTTCTTTTTTCCTTTCCCATAATATCTGGTATATAGACATTATAAATTTTGCCGTTTCTTACAGCTCCCTTAATATGATTCCTAATTGCAAAACCTGCTTTATCGGAATCAGTCAGAATAACTATACCTGTTTTCATGGCATAAAATCTTATAAGCTCCAGCTTTTCACGGTCTGTAAAAATTCCGAAACCATTAGTTACTATTATTACGGCGTCAATAAAAGAAGAGACTTTTATTTTATCATACTTCCCTTCTACTATTATTGCCTGCTCAATCTTTATCATTTCAACACATCCTATTTATCTTCTGGCTGCTATAAGCATTTCAGTCAGCGCCTTTTCAAGAATAATCTTATGAGACGCTGATGACTGCTTTAATTTTCTGTCTGTATCACGCAGTATGCAAATACATCTGCGTATATTTTCAAGTGAGATTTTACGGCAGTCTCTGTATGCATTATTAACCGCAAATTCTCTTCCTTTATATTTAAAATCATTTATTATATCATTCTGACGCTTATCTACAGTCATTGCCGTTCTTGCACGGTATAAATCAAGAAACGCCATAGAAATCGCCGACAGTACCGCTACTGGTTCGTTTCGTTTATCAAGCAGATCGTTCAGCAGAAAAAAAGCCTGTCCTGAATTCATTGAGGTCACGGCTTTGGCAAGCTTAAAAGAATCAGTTTCTATTTGTCCTGAAACCAGAGAATCAATATCCTCCATTCTTATTTCAGCATTCTCTCTGTATGCACATAGCTTTTCAAGTTCATTACGAATCTGCATTGAATCAAGAAGACAATATTCTGCAAGCTTTTCAGCATTTTTTTTCGATATAGTACATCCTTGTTTCTGAACAGTATCCATTATTGATTTTACCATTACCGGCATTGTTTTTAAACCACATTCGCACACTAAACCTTTTTTCATTATACAGTCTGTCAGTTTTTTATTTTTTCCGGAAAAAAATCTTTTTCCGTTTTTTACGTCAAATCCTGTAATATTTATTATTAACATAGTCTGATCCGGTAAGTTTTCTATTGCGTCAATAAGCTGCTGGACTTTGTCGGCACTAAGCTCCTCTGCATTGAGATCATTAATAAGTATTGCATTGAAATCAGAAAACATCGGACTAATTTCCATAATATCAATAAGACTGCTTATATCAATATTTTTTCCTTCTATTTTAGTACAATCATTGTTCCAATTTTTACCAAGAGTTTTTTTCAGGACAGCTTTAGTTATTCCCTCAACAGTAAGAATATCTTTACCGTAAATATAATAAACGTTGCTTAGCTCATTTGCTTTAAGTTTTTTTAAAATATCAGAAGAATTTACTTCAGGCATAAATTATAATCCTCCCACTGAAAATTCACCGTTGCTATTGACTTTTATAACAATATTTGTCTCACATACTGCATTAATTTCATTTGTCTCATTTTCATATTCCGGAATTATAAGCGTGCGGCATTCAGGAGGTTCAAACAAATTATCATATTCGGCAAAGACGTCTGCAAAATCAGTATTTTTATAATTATCGCACACAAAGGAAAATTTACCGTAATTTACGGTAATTTCAGTATCTGAAATATTTATGAAATAATCCTCATACTTAAAATTTATATTTTTATAATCGGTAAACTCCGGAAACACACCGCAGACTTTCATATCATTTCTTACAATTGCTCCATAAGGCATAAAAATTCTGCCTACCTTAAACAATGATAAATTTGAATTATACGACGACATAGAATTATATGGAGATTTTCTTATAATTACATTATTAATGTTTGATATATTACTGTCACTGAGGTATTTATATACATAGCTGCAATTATTTTTCTTACCGGAAATATCAATAATATCTGCTGAAAACTGATGTGAAACAACAATCACATCAATTGAATTCTTTCCCAGTAGAGCTATTTTTACATCATTCCTGCCTATAAAATTAAATACAGACACACTGGTACAAAAAATAACCATTGAAGTAATGACAGCTATAATTTCAGTTTTATGATCCTTAAAAATGAAATAAGTCAGTATGCAGAATATCAGCAGAACACCTGCAAATACTTTAGCTTTACTGTCAAAATTCATATATGTAAACTCCTGCCGACCTATAAATCTTACTGCTTTCAATTCAATATGACACAATAATCCGGCAATTTTTATAAGTAAAACAGGGTTCAGAAAAATTGTTAAGGAAGCAATTAACGCCAAAAACAATGCCGCCATACAAATCGGCGTAAGAAAAATATTAGCTATCGGTGAAAAGAATGAACCTTCACCGAAGCACATAACCGATACAGGAAAAATAACTGCGGATACGCAAAACATGTAAATTACTTTTTTAATGTTTCTCTGACAGAAATTACCGTCTTTCATTCTGCCCGTTATATACGGTGCAAATACACCTGCTCCGAAAGCACCGGTTAATGACAGTATCAATGACGGATTTCTGATCGCAAACGGACAACTAACAGTAAGAATAATCAATGAAATAAAAAGCGAATTCAAAGTATCAGAATATCGGAAAAATATGGGAGCAGCATACACAAGCGTCATCATAAAAGCCGCCCTCATAACTGATAATGAAAGTCCGCTGCACACCGCAAACAGCAGCATAACGATCTCAAGCAATACAAATCTGCTTATTCTGCCTAATTTCATCTTATCAAATACAAATGAAAAAATACTGCAAAATAATACCAGATGCAGTCCAGAAACCGCCATAACATGACCTATTCCAGTTCTGTAAAATAATTCATCGTCATCGTCAGATATTAGAGATTTATCGCCAAACAGCATACCTGTCAGCAAAGCGCTTTCATCTTCCGGAAGATATGAAGTAATAAAATCAGTAACATAATTCCTATAATCTCTTAAAATCCTTACCAACGAAAATTTATCATCAGGTATTATCTTTATTTCTGATATTTTATCGGACATAAGATATATGCCTTTTGACTTGTAATAATCCTTTTCATTAAAAAGATAATCATTTTCCGGAGTCGTAAGACTTCCCGTAAAATAAAATTTATCGTTTATACGGCAGTTATATGAATCTGAATATACCGTTATCTTTGCAGTCACATCATCATTAATTTTTCCTTTTACCAAATAGCTTGTTTTGTCGCCCGAATATTCTGTAAAGTCCAGTATTTTACCGCTGAAGCTTATATTATTCCCTGCGTAATCAACTACAGGTTTATATACAAACATATCATAAATCCTATAAAATCCTACAGAAACCGACAATATTGTTAATATTAAAAATATCTCCTTAAACTTTTGCTTAAAAAGATATTTCATTACCGCCAATAATATTACGCACAAAGGAATAATAATAAAATCAAATGCCGGATGCAGAAATGAAGCCAATAACAAACCTGTTCCCCATGCCGCACCGGCATATACAATTTTACGTTTCAATTTTATTTAAAAAACAGCGGAAGCTTTTCAAGAAAAACAATATCTTTTCTGTCGGCTGCATCGCCCTCGGCAAGTACTGCCGATTTACATACAATATTTCCGCCTGCCTTTTCAACAAGAGCAACAAGTGAATTTAATGATTCGCCCGTACTGATAACGTCGTCAGCAATGAGTACTCTTTTGCCTTTTAATTCATTCATATCCTTTTCGGACAGATATAGCGTTTGCTTTTTATCAGTCGTAATAGATTTAACTTCCACCGCCACAGGATTTTTCATATAGAGCTTAACAGATTTTCTCGCAACGATATAATTTTTACCGCTCTGTCTTGCCATTTCATATCCCAGAGGAATTCCCTTGCTTTCAGCAGTTACAATAACATCAAATTCCGGAACTTTCTTTAGCAGTTCTTTAGCGCACTCTAAGGTAAGCTCCACATCTGAAAACATTATAAAGGCGGCAATATCAAGCTTATCATTAATAGGACAAATAGGCAGTTCTCTTGTAAGACCCGCTACATTTAGTGTATAAGTTTTCATTTTATCCTCCGAATTTATACTGCGCTGTCACTGCTCCAGCCCATTTTTTTGCCGGCAAGTACATGAAAGTGAAGATGATGAACACTTTGCCCTGCATCATCACCGCAGTTTGTTATCACTCTATAACCGTCCGCAAAGCCCTCATCAGCGGCAATTTTAGCTGCCACTTCAAAAATATGCGCAACATATTTTGAATTTTCAGAATTTACAGCAGAAGCTCCGCTGATATGTTCCTTAGGAATAATCAGATAGTGAACCGGCGCAACCGGCTCAATATCCTTAAATGCATATACCATATCGTCCTCATATACCTTATCGCTGGGAATTTCCCCGGCAATTATTTTACAAAATAAACAATCCATTTAAAATATCCCCTTATTTAAGAAATTCATTAGCAATGCTTTCAAGAGCGCCAAGTGCTTCGTCAACCATATAATTTTTGCCTATACCTGCCATAGCGCTGTCAGGACGTCCGCCGCCTTTACCGCCTGTAATAGCGGCAATTCTCTGAACTATCTTACCGGCATTTGCACCCTTGGAAACCGCATTTTTTCCGCACACGCAGTAAAGAGTACCTTTATCGTCAGCAATTCCGGCAAATACCGCAATAAAATCTTCTGTTTGTTCTTTAACCTTATCTCCGATTTGCCTTAACATATCAGGCTTAGTACCGTTAAGCATAGCGGAGATAATTTTTATTCCGTTGATTTCTTTGGCATTGTCAAACATATTTGCAAGCTGACTTCCTGCAAGCTGCTGACTAAGTTTCTGTATTTGCTTATCCTTTTCCTTTAATTCTTCTGTCAATGCCTGACAGCGTTCAGCAAGCTTTGCAGGATTTGCGATCTTAAGGACTGCCGATGCCGCATTAATTGAATTTCTAAGTTCATTCATAAATAGCAATACGCCGTTACCCGTCACAGCCTCAATACGCCTTACTCCTGAAGCAACAGAATTTTCGGAAACGATTTTGAAAAGACCGATATTTGAAGTATTTTTAACATGAGTACCGCCGCAGAATTCGATTGATTTTCCTCCGATATCCACTACTCTTACAATATCTCCGTATTTTTCACCAAAAAGCGCCATAGCTCCCAATTTTCTTGCTTCCTCAATAGGCATTTCTTTAGTTACAACGTTAATTGAATTTAAAATCTCATCATTTACAATGTTTTCAATCCGTAAAATTTCATCAGGCGTTACTGCACTGAAGTGAGAAAAGTCAAATCTGCATCTTTCAGCATTTACAAGCTGACCTGCCTGATGTACATGCTCGCCCAGTACTTCCCTTAACGCTGCTTGAAGAAGATGTGCAGCGGTATGATTTCTCATAGCTGACATTCTTTTTTCTACGTCAATTTCAGCAAAAACAGTATCATTTTTATTTATACTTCCCTTTTCAATCGCTCCGAAATGCAGAAAATGACCATTTTCAGTCTTAGTTACATTATACACGGCAAATACTGCATCTTCTGTACTAATCTCACCGGTATCGGCAGACTGTCCGCCGCTTTCCGCATAGAACGGAGTTTGGTCAAGTATTATAACAGCCTCCTGTCCTTCTGAAATACTGTCAACCGATTTACCGTCAACAAAAATTTCAAGGATTTCAGCGTCATGCTTAAATCTTGTATATCCTGTAAATTCAGTAGCCGGAACATTAATAGCAGACGTGTTTTCATCGCTCCATGAAGTTTTAATCTTAGATGCCCTATCGCTTCTTGCCTTGCGCTTCTGTTCTTCCATACATTCCTTAAAACGCTTCTCATCTACTTCGATTCCATTTTCAGCGGCAATTTCCTTTGTAAGATCAAGCGGGAAACCATATGTATCGCTTAATTTAAATGCATCGTCTCCTGAAAGCACATTTTTTATTTCATCTGCTGAAATTTTGTCGATAAAATGACTAAGCAGCTCCGTACCTTTATCGATTGTCTTAGCAAAGCTTTCTTCTTCATGCTTAATAATTTTTTTAATCAGTTCCCTTTTTTCAACAAGTTCCGGATAAGCAGATTTGTTTTCTTCAATTACCGTATCGCAGACTTTATAAAGAAAAGGCTCGTTTATTCCCAGCATTTTACCGTGTCTGGCAGCTCTTCTCAGAAGTCTTTTAAGCACATATCCTCTGCCCTCATTTGCAGGTGTAATACCGTCTCCTACCATAAATGTTGTGCTTCTGATATGGTCAGTAATTACACGCAAAGATACGTCGGTATTTTCATCATTTTTATATTGTACATCTGCAATCTCACAGATCTTGCCCATTATATTCTTGACTGTGTCAACCTCGAACAGATTATCAACTCCCTGAATTGCACAAGCAAGTCTTTCAAGCCCCATACCGGTATCAATATTCTTGGTTTCCATTTCAGCATAGTTACCGTTTCCGTCACTGTCAAACTGACTGAATACCAGATTCCATATTTCAACGATTCTATCACATTCGCTTGCCTGTTCAAAGCTTTCAAAAGGACCGTAGCTTTCTCCTCTGTCAAAATGAATTTCGGAACAAGGACCGCAAGGACCTGAACCGTGTTCCCAGAAATTGTCCTCCTTACCGAGACGAATTATTCTATCCTGAGGTATGCCTATTTTATTTTTCCAAATCTGTTCAGCTTCATCATCGCTTTCAAAAACAGTAATCCAAAGCTTTTCAGCCGGAATCTCAAGTATTTCTGTAAGAAATTCCCACGCCCATTCGATCGCCTCAGTTTTAAAATAATCTCCAAAGGAAAAGTTTCCCAGCATTTCAAAATAAGTGCCGTGTCTTGCTGTTTTACCAACACGCTCAATATCAGGCGTTCTGATACATTTCTGACATGTTGTAACTCGCTTATTCGGAGGAACAGCCTGTCCCAAGAAAAACTTTTTAAGAGGTGCCATACCGGAATTGATCAGTAAAAGACTGTTATCTCCCTGAGGTATAAGTGAGGAACTAGCCATTCTTGTATGATTTTTACTTTCAAAAAATGAAAGATACATTTCACGTAATTCATTTACGCCACGCCATTTCATAAATAAAAACTCCTTTAAAATTTCATAAAAGCTGTAAAAAATAATAAAAGCCTTGCGTCCTGCAATGGGACGAAGGCCTCGTGGTACCACCCAATTTCAAAAGTAAATAAATTACTTTCCTTTAGTTTCCTTTAACGCAGAAAATACGTTCGGATTTAGCCGAAAGCTCAAGGGTAGCACTTGTTTTACGAACAGAAGCTCTCACCGACCGCTTCTTCTCTGAAGAACGAAACAAACAATCATTCCTGTCACAGCGTTTATATATTCTTCTTATATTATACCAAAAAACAAAAAAAAGTCAATCCTATTTTTCAAAGTTTTTTAAAAAACGGCAATCATAAAAAAGCTGTATCAGATAGAAATGACTATAGCAAAAGCGCTTGCCGGAAACGATCCTCCAAGATTAAAACTCTCAAACTGACGAAAGCACTTCAAAAACTGAAATGAAATTTAAGATAACAAGAGAAATAGAGAAAAACAGAGAGAAAACAAGCGTGAAAGGGATATAAATTAAAATTTCGGCAATTTGACTATTGACTTTTTATTTTTAATTTGATATAATGTTTATCGTTACGTCAAGAATCATTAATTCGGACATATTCATTTTTATTTGAACTTGCGGATGTCCGAAGAACAGGATTAACCCAGTCCGGTTCAGGCTTGACAAAATACAATAATGGAGGATTTATAATATGTCAACTTATATGCCAAAACCAGCTGAAGTCAGCCGTAAATGGTATGTTTTAGATGCAGCAGATAAGCCGTTGGGACGTGTAGCTGCTCAGGCTGCTCATATTCTCAGAGGTAAACATAAGCCAACTTTTGCTCCGCATGTAGACTGTGGAGATCACGTAATTATCATTAATTGTGAAAAAGCAGTTTTAACAGGTAAAAAACTTGAAAATAAAAAGTTTTACTGGCATACAGGCTGGATAGGCGGAATCAAGTCTGTAAGCTACAAAGAACTTATGGAAACAAAACCGGAAAAAGCAATGATGATTGCAGTAAATGGTATGCTTCCTAACAATTCTCAAGGCAGAAATCAGCTCAAACGTTTAAGAACTTACAGAAATTCAGCACATAAGCACGAGGCACAAAAGCCTGTTGCTTATGAATTATAATAAGGAGGCGGTTTAAATGTACGAATCAAAGGTTAAATATTACTATGGTACAGGAAGAAGAAAGCATTCTGTTGCAAGAGTAAGAGTATATCCGGGTTCCGGTAACATTACAATTAACGGAAGAAGTATTGATGAGTATTTCGGTCTTGAAACATTAAAGCTTATTGTTCGTCAGCCTCTTAATTTAACTGAAACTACAGATAAATTTGATATTGTCTGCACCGTTACAGGCGGCGGTGTTACCGGTCAGGCTGGCGCTATCAGACATGGTCTTTCAAGAGCCCTTCTGGTTTACGATCCTGAACTTCGCCCTGTTCTCAAAAAGGCTGGTTTCTTAACTCGTGATCCTAGAATGAAGGAAAGAAAAAAATATGGTCTCAAAGCTGCTCGTCGTGCACCGCAGTTCTCAAAGAGATAATTTTACATCGCTTTTATTTGCGTGGAAAATTTTTAAAAAGTCTCGAAGAGAAAGTTTTACAAGTAATATAGTTATCAACCCTCGAAACTATGTCGTTTCGAGGGTTTTATTTTGCGCTGAAAACTGCTTATTCGGAGACGGTAGCAGGCAGGTTGATAACACTATCAAATATTTTATCACCGTTGAGAAATATGAATATAAAACCGTCAAAAAAATTGTGTTTATCAAACTTATAGATCAATTCTTTTGCGTTTTATTATCAAGCACAAATTTCTCTAATCTGTCATTTTTATATTCCCTTCAGTTGCATAACGTCAGAAATAAATAATTTATAAATATTTTTTTATTTTTTCAGATATATTATTATCAATAAGACCAAAGTCCATTTTTTTATAACACCAGGCAGCTCGTGAAATTTTATATTTTTTGAATGCAGAATTAATAGCTTTATACCATTCAATAGTACTTTCTTGAGCAGCAAGATTTATAACTCCATATTCTCCGCAATAAAGCGGAACGTTTCTTTTTTCTGCAATTTCAACAGCTTTAGAAAATAAGGATTCAAAAAATTCCTCACCAACAGTTTCTACCTTTGCATCAGAAATAAGGTCAACAACATTAAGATTCATTTTGCTTTGCTTTGTGATATATTCCTGAACTGACGCCGGATATTCCGTTCTGAAATTTTCCGGCATATTATTGACCCAATTTGCACCCTGATGAGTAAAAATAAATGGTTCATAGCAATGAAAATTATAAACAATTTTGTTGTCATAAGGTTGCTTCAAATCTTTAAGAGCCTTTATGCAGTTATTATCATATCCTCCTATAAGTATATATGTTTCGGGAGTGATAGTCCTTATGCGAAAAATACATTTATCAGCAATTTCATTCCATATATCACAGTATTCCTTATTGGTAACTTCATTCAAAAGTTCAAATGCAACGCAATCATGATATTTTCCGAATCGTTTTGCAATTTCTTCCCAAAGACGGAAGAAACGTTCCTGAAGTTCTTCCGATTCAAAAAATCCACTTTCAGATTCACCCTCATCGAAAGAAAAACCGTAAGTCTTATGAAGATCCAAAATCATATTCAGTCGGTATTTTTTACACCAGTCAATGCATTGCTGAATATACATCATTCCGCTTTCCTGAATATCACCGTTTCCGTTTTCAATAAGATCATAATCTATCGGGATTCTGACATGATCGATACCCCATGAAGAAACTGCGGCAAAATCACTTTCACCAATAAATTCGTCATAATGTTTTTTTGTATGTTCGCATTGAGAAAACCATCCGCCAAAATTAATTCCCTTTTCATATCCAACGAAACTTCTCATTAAAATTACCCCTTATTATATGTTACCCACTGATAACGTGCTGTAAGCGGAGTTTTTCCGTCGTAATGATTTAGCCATTCATCAACTCCTGTTCCCGGCCATACGTTCATCATGATTCTTCCGGCAGTTGAAGGGATATTATTATATGCCGTATAAACTGCTTTTCCGTCAACATACCATGTGATATGATCCGGCTGCCAATCAAATCCGTAAGTATGGAAACCTTCAGAAGCGTCAAAGCCAAGATCATACATATATTCATGATTACCGACTCCGTTTGTATAGTAATTGAACTGAACCTTCGTCGTGTCCTTGCCAAGTACTTCTATATCTATTTCATCCCATGGATTATTTTCTGAAGGGCCTGTATAAGTGAAGAATGAAGAAACAACCCCGTCATTTTTTATAGCTTGCATAGATGTTTCATAGTATCCATAATGATAAGTGTCTGCTGTTCTGTATTCAGCTCCTGAGTAATTATATTTACCGGAATAATCCTTATCAATGGTTAAATTAAGAACGCCGCCATCGAACGAGGTATTTTCTTTATACCACCCGCAGTCGAAACAGCTTCCATTAGACCAACCGTCAGACGCAAAGAATACTGGTGTTTCGCCCTTTCTGAAATCAGCGATAACTGAAGCATTCTCATTTATAGCTGTACCATAGTCCTTTATTCCTCCAACTACAGGAGGAACTACTGGAACTTCCTCTTCATTAGGGAAAGAATCTATCATTCCAAGAAGAAACTTTTGGATAAGAATAACATCTGCAACAGAATATTTTCCATCCTGATTAACGTCAGCTGCCTTTGCCTCCGTTGCATTTGAAAATCCGCCGCTGATAAGACCTCTTTTTGCAATAATGAAATCAAATACATTAATACGTCCATCTGAATTTATATCGCCCAGAATAAAATCTGTTTCGGCAGTTTCATTTTCGCTTGTAAGAGAAACAAGATATGTCAGCGGAGAGTTCCAGTAAATTGTAATTTCATTAGTCGAATAACTTTCGGAGTTATCAACATAACACTTAGCAGCCGGAAGACCCTGACAATAAGCTTTAGCAGCACTGTCCTCAAGATTCTGATTTACACCGCCCACGAGCATTCCCTTCATTGCCTTTCCTGCTGCCATAGACGGTCTGTGATGCGGATTTTCAGGAGAAACCGTTCCATAACCTGTAAAGAAACATTCTCCAACCGGATTTGTTCCAAGAAGATAATTCATCTGAGCATTTGCAGCGTCCATATAATCTGTATTTCCGGTTACTTTATATGCAGCACCAAGTATTATTCCGGCATTTGCAACAGTCATATTACTTCCCCAATTAAACTTTGTAATAGCAACCCCATAAGGAGAATTTGAAGAACAGTTAACAAATGTATCCGCCTGTGAAATCACGGCACTCTTTGCCTTTGTGTATATTGAAGAGTCCTTACTGATATTGTCGGCTGTAAGGATTGCGAGATTTCCGTAATCACCAACAAGAGCCCAATCCAAACCTATTGAAGCAGACATACCATTTAAAGCATTTTCATACTTGCTGTTTCCTGTTGCACGGTATAACTGAGCCGCTGCCCAGTAACGCTCATCTTTGTCAGAAACATCACCGTATTCACCGGTAGATATATCCTCCGGATTTTTGAAAATCAGATTCGGGTTTGCCTCAAGAAAACTCCATGCTTTTTCGGCACGTTCTAGACAGCTGTTTGCAAAATTCAAATCAATATCCTTATAGAATTCATATGCAAGAGCCATTGAAGCACAGAAATCGGCTGTTGCCGTTGTGGAAACAGGTGTGACGATAAGCTGATCCGTTTCCTTTTCAGGAGAAACATAACCCGGGAAATTTTCACATGTAACCTTATGATAAACTCCGCCGTCTGCACGCTGCATTTTCATCATCCATTCAAGCTCATAACGTGCCTCATCAAGAATATCAGGAATGCCGTTTCCACTTTGAGGAATACCAATATTATCACTGTAAAGCTTAGGATTTGCTTCATAAGCGTAAAGAAGGTCGGCAATAGTTTTAGCTGCCGGAACAATATATCTGCCGTAATCTCCGGCGTCATGCCACCCACCGGAAACATCTATTTTTTCATTTGTTCCGTAAACGTATGCCATACCTGTATGGCAGGCAGAATGACCAAAATCACTGTCTGTTATCACTTCTCCGCAGCGCTGCAAATAGAGCATTCTTACACTATCATCAAGAAGATTTGTGTAGACGCTGTCAGATATTTCAAATGTATAGGAATTGTCAAGATTTCCGCACTTTATATAATATTTTCCGGACTGCGTAACAGAAGAGAAATCTCCGATTTTATTTGTTTCTCCAGCATACGAATTGCTGATATTTTCCGAGAGACTCCCTGTATAGACGATATTATCTGTTGCTGCGTCTACTACAGAAAATTGATTTTCACTGTCTGCGCCACGGAAAACAGCAGTCTTTTTGCTGCCGCATTTATATCCCACCTGATTTGTTACAATAGGAGGTTCATATGGTCTTGTAGCAGAATAATCGACTTTACTGTCATCAACAAGTTCAAGAGAAACATTATCGATATAAATCTTATGCTCAGGAAGAACACCCTCATGTTTTTCCTGAATACCGCAGTTAAAAACAAGCTTAGACATGATATCTGTTTCAGCTTTCATAGTAAACTCATAATCAACGGTCTGAGGAACAGAAGTAAGTTCAAGACCTTTCCATGTATAAGCCTGATAAGTTCCGCCGTTTTGCTGTATCATTCCTTCGATATATCTGTCCGTAGAAGATGAAATATCGTATTTAAGACGATATACTCCGTTTTGATAAAGCGGAACAATATCATAAAAAACCTGAACGGCATAATTAACTTTTCCGACATTGCTTACAGTCAGAGCAAGACGACCGTTTTCAGTGCTTAACGAACAAACGCCGCCGCTTTCCTTATATGTACTCCATCCGGTTATTCCAGAATCAAAAGTTGAATTACTTATAATGTTTGAAGCTGCTGAAACCATATTTGGTACAACCGGCAGAGCCGAAGCCATCACAGCGCATACAGCAAGTGCTGCTGTCAGCTTTTTAAATTTTCCTAATTTCATAATTATTTTCCTTTCAGCAATAGCAGTGCCAGACCACTGCTTTTTTCCGATATTTACAATTTTAATAATACTTAATTAAAGCCGTAAAGTATACAATTTTTATGATAAAAATAATAAAAATATGATACTCATAAAAACAGGTCGCTCTATTCGGCGACCTGCATAATTGATAATTTATATTGTTTTTTATATTTTTTAGGAGTTGTTCCTGTATATTTTTTGAATATTTTTATAAAATAACTTTGCGAACTGAATCCCAACATATTACTTATTTCAATGTCACTATATTCCGTATATAAAAGAAGAGAGGTTGATTCTTCAATTTTCAGCTTGTTAACATAATCACTGAAAGTTATTCCGGTTTCCTTTTTGAAAAGTCTTGAAAGGTGGGCGCCGCTTATTTTCAGACTATCTGCTGTTTCCTCAAGTGAAATATGACTGTGAAGATGACGTATAATATATTCTATCGCACGAACTATCTGCTTAGAATAAACTCCGTCAAGCTTTATCTTACGCATTTTTTTAGTATAACCTTCTATCATTTCCACATGAACTTTACTAAGTTCGCTTTCATTCTGACATTTATCGGCTTTCATAATATAAAAATCGCTGAGATTATATGCTTCTTCAGGAGTCATTCCTCTGTTTATGCAGTATCTTGCAACTATTGCTGCAAGAACCACCAAATGATATTTCAAATTACGCAGAAAATCTTCGCTTAAAACCCCGCACCCATCACAGAAAATCGGTTTCATAAATACTTTCACAAGCTCCATATTACCGGAACATATGCTTTCATAAAATGCAATTTCCCGATCAAACGAAGTATGCTCAAAATCATTCTCACGTTTTGAAAATAAATGCTCTGCAATCATTTTTTCAGTTTCAACACTCATAATATCACCTTATATCAATCCTTATGAAAAGTTATGTCAATCATTTATTCATATTTTTACATTACTTCTTTTCAGAGGTCTGCATTTTTTTCTTATTATATCACATTTTTTGCTTTTTCTCAATTGAGTCAGGTAAATTTTTTCTTAAATCAAACTTATATAAATAAAAAGCTGCAGTTAAACTGCAGCTTTCAGTTTGTCGAAAAAGCCAATCTATAAACAATTCATGAATCGCCCTCTCTTGCAGGGCGTCCCCTATTGCGTAGCGCTCTAAGGCAAGGAATTTCGCCGCATGCGGACGGTGATAAGAATACTTTGCCCCATTACCCCTCAGTCTTTGAAAAAGCTGGCGAAACTTTACCTTTAGTACTGGCTACAAAAGAACTTTTTAATTTGCCTTAAAGATAAACCTGAGATAATTATAGAAATGCGGCTGAACACTTGAAGCGTCATGACCTCCGTCAGAAACTTCATGCCAGATATGTTCTACACCATTGCCATTAAGAATGTTGTGATATAATGACGGCTGATTTCCTACCGTTCCATCATTTCCGCCACCTGTAATCATAAGAAGATATGGCATATCATAAGCAGGCTTAAGCTCATTTTCCTGAAGCTGACCAGGATGCATACTCAAATCTACGCCGGGAGTAAGTCCGGGAGCAGGGCAAGCAGCACCGACATATCCAAACAGATCCGAACGTGTAAGACCTATGAAAAGCGATTCACGTCCACCCATTGAAAATCCGGTTATAGCCGTATTTTCACGTCCTGTTTTAACTGAAAAATTACTGTTGATATAAGGCATGAGATCGGTTGTGAGGTCATTTATGAAATTATCATAATTTAGAGAGTTCTGCAAATCAAGACCCGAGCAGTTCTCCTGTTCCTTGCTTGTATAGATATACGGAAAAACTACAATCATTTTTTCAGCATCGCCCGTTGACATAAGATTTCCAAGCATATTTCGAACTTTACCCATTGCGGCAAGAGAATCCTCATTTTCCCAATAACCATGCATTGCATAAAGTACAGGATATTTTTCGTTTTCAGAATATCCCGGCGGCAACAGAACATTTACATTTGTCATTCTCTCTCGTGTTGTTGAGTAATACTGATATTTTGTAAGCGTACCATATTTAACCCATGAATATTCCTCCGTACAGCCTGCAAGAGCATACTCTGAAAGAGATTCTTCGGCATTTTTCATATATTCGGAAGGAGCGACAACCGGCTTTTCAGCAACCGGAAATTCGTTTATCTGTCCAAGAATGAATTTCTGAATGAGAATAATATCATCTACGTTAAAATCTTCGTTCTGATCAACATCTGCCAGTACCTTTTCTGATGACTTGCTGAATCCGTTTACAAGTCCTCTTTTGGCAATAATATAATCAAATACGTTTATACAACCATCTGAATTTATATCGCCAAGTATTAAATTCTGAGATTCTCCGGCACCTATAATTATTGTTCCTGCAACTGCACCGATGACCTCATCAATATAGAAATTATTTGTTGTTTCGGCTGTTTCGATATAAATCCGTAAATCTGAAGCGTTTGCCGGAATTTTATAATTTTTGTTTGCAAGCTGAACCCATTCGCCTTTGATTGCTGTTGCTTGTGCAATAGTATCATATTTTTTATCACCGCTTGCATCAGTATATTCAAGCTTAAGGTAAAAGTTATCTGTTGCACTGCCGTCAAAATACATTACATTTGCACTGAAGCTATATTCATTTCCGGCTTTAAATGCACGGCTTAAAGTTTTTGAAGCTCCATTCCATGCGTTTGTTCTGTCCTTGACTAACAATGATTCATCACCAACGTATGAGGTTCTTCCGCTTGTAATAATTGATCCTGCCCCTCTTATATTCCAGTCACAAGTGTCTCCTTCAAAGCCGTCTGCAAAGTACCAGCCATATTCATTCGGAGTGATCGATTCATCAGAAAGGGTAACAACAAATGTTGAAACACTGTTTGCCGGAAGCTGTGCATAAAAGTTATGGTCAGAATAATTCATATTCAGTGTAGGAGAAAGGTTTTCACTGGAAGAGGTTCTGTAACGGTCAACATTTGAAATATTGCGGTCATTGTCTATAACGAAATTCTGAGTATATTCTGAGTCGCTTTTGTTAACCGCAACTATAGTAACCTGATTATCATCGCCCTTGTATGCAGAAACCAAAACATCCTCTGCCGGTTGTTCGATAGCGTCAATTCTAACATCTCCGGGACGCACATATTTTGAATACTGTGCCATACAATAACCACGCTTGCTGATATTACCGTCTTCAGTCATTAAACCGTAACTTCTGCGAATATACCACCATGTATATGCGCTCATATTTCCGACAACCATAGCATTGTGGATATTTTCCGCCACCTGTATAGCTTCAGGATAACGGTTAGCGGAATCAGCGTCGCTGTTAGGAACATAAACTTCTGTCATCCAGATTTCCTTACCTGAGTTTTCAAGATCGGGAAAGTCCATCCACTCTCTTGCAGTACCGTACATATGAGTGCCAAACAGATCACAGTTTTCCATAGCCTTACTGTTATTCAGTATCTTTCTGTAAAATTTCTTTCCGCCGTCAGGTACCCATGACGCATTTTCAGGTGCATACTGGAAAGACTCAGGAGACATAAGTCTTGTACTTGTTATCATGTCTCCATAGTTTGCAATGAAATCAGTTGTTTCATCTGTTGACCAATATGTCCATTCAGAAGCATAGTCCGGCTCATTCTGAACTGATATTGAATAAAGGTCAACGCCATTATCTTTCATATAAGTACCAAAATCATTAAGGTGCTGTGCATAAGCAGCATAATTTGATTTTGGAATGTGGAGTTTACCATTACTTCCTCCTGATTCTGCGAGATCTGCAGGTGGTTCCCAAGGTGACGCAAAAATAGTAACATCACCCATTTTCGTAGCATACTGTGCCGTTGGGAGAGCTTTGTACCACTGATTCTTATCAGGATTAACGAACACACGAAGTATAGTGAGACCGAGTTCATTATCACCATTTCCGAAAGCTGTTTTTTTCTGTGAATCCGTAAGGCTGCTTCCCGTCCATTCCGGATGATCTATGCCGCCAAAGCCACGTATAGTCTGATATTCCTTGTTAATATCAATTATAACTTCAGCAGCAGCATTAGATTTTTGCTCAGGCAGCGCAGCTGTTAATGTAAACAGCACGGCAGATGATACAAGTACAGACAAAAGTCTTTTTATAATTTTCATTTTTACCTCCTGTAAAAATATAATTAATATAATTTTAATTTGAAGCTGTACAAAATATGTATGACAACCTTATACGAAATCTTTATACGATCTTTCCCATAATGTAAAAATACACAACATTTTTTATAATTATACTATATGCAATAAAAAATGTCAATAAATTTCACAATATCATTTAAAATTTTATGCATTTTGACTATATAATTTAATAATTTTCGTGCTATTCGCTGTCAAAATTTGGGCCAAATTTCAACATGAATGACGTATTTACGCCGTTTAAATCCAGCTTTTCTCAGTTGTTAACCTACTATATATTATTTTCCAAAAAACTATGCTGTTTCCAAAACTAATACCAATTGTTTTATTCTCGGATTCCCTGTTGATTTTCAATACAAATTTTGGTATAATATTAATAATTTGTCAATTTTTGGTAATAACAACAGGAGGAAAACTAAATGCTCAAACTTAAAATGCGTACTTCGAACAAAGCGGACGAAAACTACAAAAAACTTGCTGAAATGTTTCCGAACGCAGTAACCGAAGCCATAGATGAAACAACCGGCAAAGTTGTCCGTGCTATAGATAAAGATGTGCTAATGCAGGAGATTTCATGCAAGGTGATTGACGGAAATGAAGAACGCTACCAATTTACCTGGCCTGACAAGAAAAAATCTGTTCTGCTTGCAAATGCGCCTATAAATAAAACGCTCCGCCCCTGCCGAGAAGAAAGCGTTGATTTTGACGGCACCGAAAACCTTTATATTGAGGGCGATAACCTTGAAGTATTAAAACTGTTGCAAGAAACATACCTCGGCAAGATAAAGATGATTTACATAGACCCGCCTTATAATACAGGCAAAGACACCTTTGTATATGATGACAATTTCATTTCCAGTGGAACTGAATTTTCCGAAGCGAGCGGTCAGCGTGATGAGGATGGAAACTTATTATTTGATATGCACGTTAATAATGAAACTAACGGGCGTTTTCATACCGATTGGTTAAACATGATATATCCACGTTTGCGATTAGCTAAAGATTTGCTAACAGAAGATGGTGTTATATTTATTTCTATAGATGACAACGAAGTTGAAAATCTCAAGAAAATATGCAATGAAATATTTGGAATAGTAAACTTTGAAGGTCATATTCATTGGAGAAGAAGACACAATCAACCTAATGACAAAACAAAAATGATCGGATTAGTCACGGAACATATTTTAGTTTATGCCAAAAATAGCGTTTATCTTAAATCTGTAGGTGTGGGAAAACTTGATATTACTGCGTCATTTACAAATCCAGATAATGACCCTAACGGTCCTTGGGCAAGTAAACCATGGAAAGTTGGCTCAGATCAGTCTGGTAGTCATTACACCATTACTACGCCATCAGGAAAGGCTCTTGAAGGTGATTGGATGGGTGAAGAAAGTACCTACAAACGTTTTCTTACTGAAGGAAGAATTTATTTTCCTAAAAATGGCGATGGTATGCCTCGAAAAAAATACTATCAATTTGAAAGAGAAGAAGAAGGGCAATGCGCAACTAACTGGTGGCCGCATGAACAGTTCGGACATAATCAAGGTGCCAATGATTGCATGACAGAACTTTTCGGTGTCAAAAATATCTTTACGAATCCCAAACCCGTAGAGTTACTTAGAGCAATTTTGAAAGTAGGAAATGTACAGTATGGAGATATTGTTTTGGACTTTTTCCCTGGTTCTTCAACAACTGCGCATGCTGTACTACAGATTAATGCAGAAGACGGCGGAAAGCGTAAATTCATTATGGTACAAATACCGGAAGAAACATCTGAAAAATCCGAAGCGTACAAGGCAGGCTATAAGAATATATGCGAAATCGGCAAAGAGCGTATACGCCGTGCCGCAAAGAAGATTGCAGAAGAAAATCCGAAAGCTAAATTTGACGGCGGTTTCCGGGTTCTCAAACTCGACAGCTCAAATATGAAAGACGTTTACTATAACCCTGAGGATTTTTATTCGTACTTTCTTGACAATCTTGTTGATAATATTAAAGAGGACAGAACTCCTGAAGATCTGCTGTTTCAGGTAATGCTTGATCTGGGAATTCTGCTTTCAAGCAAAATTGAAGAAAGCGTTATCGGAGGTAAAAAGGTGTTCAATGTTGAGAATAATTACCTTATCGCCTGCTTTGATGAGAATGTGACAGAAGATGTTATAACTGAAATCGCAAAACATAAGCCGTACTATTTTGTTATGCGTGACAGCTCTATGGCAAATGACAGTGTTGCAACCAACTTTGAACAGATTTTTGCTTCATACAGTCCTGACACAATAAGGAAGGTGCTGTAATGAAGTTTAATTTTAAGATACAACAATATCAGACAGACGCTGTCGACGCCGTTGTTAATGTCTTTAACGGTCAGAGCTTTCACGATAGAAACAGCTATATTCGTGACTTGGGAAAAATGAATCCTAGCGATTATCAGATGGCCTGGGATTTAACGCAGGAAGAAATCGAACTATACGACCCTGCCAATGACGCCGGTTATAAAAATGAAGAAGTGGAACTGTCTGATGAACAGCTTTTGAGTAACATTCATACCTTGCAGAGTCAGAACAATATTAAGCTCTCTCCGTCTCTTATAAAAAATCTGGGAAGATGCAGTCTCGATATAGAAATGGAAACCGGTACAGGCAAAACTTATGTGTATATCAAAACTATGTTTGAATTGAATAAAAAATACGGTTGGAGCAAATTTATTGTGGTTGTACCGAGTATTGCTATCCGTGAAGGCGTTAAAAAATTTTTTGAGATAACCTCCGATCACTTTATGGAGCATTACGGCAAAAAAGCCCGTTTCTTTATTTACAACAGTTCAAACCTGAATCAACTTGATAATTTTTCTTCAAGCAACGGTATCAGTGTGATGATCATTAACACACAGGCTTTTGCTTCTTCCCTGAAAAAAGACGGAAGAAGTAAAGAAGCCCGTATAATCTACTCTAAGCGTGACGAGTTCGGTTCCCGTCGACCAATAGATGTTATCAAAGCAAACAGACCGATTATCATTCTGGACGAACCGCAGAAAATGGGCGGAGACATAACTCAAAAAGCGCTTAAAAACTTCAATCCTCTTTTCTCGCTTAACTATTCGGCTACCCATGCAAAACAGCATAATCTCATTTATGTTCTGGACGCTTTAGATGCATTTAACAAGAAGTTGGTCAAAAGAATCGAAGTCAAAGGCTTTGAAATAAAAAATCTCAGAGGAACTGACAGCTATTTATACCTTGAGCAAATCGTTCTTTCAAGCAAAAAGCCTCCTATGGCAAAAATTGAACTTGAAATAAAATATAATAAGTCTATTAACCGTGAAACACGTATTCTCGGCGTCGGAGACGACATTTACTTTGTTTCTCGGAAAATGGAACAGTACAAGGGCTATATCGTTTCCGAAATTGATCCTCTGTATGGAACGGTTACATTTACAAACGGCGAAATCATCAAAACCGGCGATATTGTCGGTGACATTTCTGAAAAGGATATGCGCCGCATTCAGATAAGAGAAACAATTATTTCCCATTTTGAAAAAGAAGAAAAGCTTTTTAATATGGGCATTAAATGCCTATCACTGTTCTTTATTGACGAAGTCGCAAAATACCGCCAATATGATCAAGACGGCAACGAGATACTCGGCGAATACGGTCAGATGTTTGAGCAGGAATATATAAACATACTGAATGAATATATCAGACTGTCTGACACACCGTATCAAAAGTATCTGAAATCCAGTTGCAGTGATGTAAGCGCAGTACATAAAGGATATTTTAGTATAGATAAAAAAACAGGCAGAAACATTGACAGCAGACTTAAACGCGGAAGTGAATTTTCAGACGATATTTCTGCATACGACCTTATTCTGAAAAATAAGGAAAGACTGCTTTCCTTTGAAGAACCAACAAGATTTATATTCTCACATTCCGCACTTCGTGAAGGATGGGATAATCCAAATGTATTTCAGATCTGTACGCTAAAGCATTCTGACAGCAACACGGCAAAACGTCAGGAAGTAGGCCGCGGTCTCCGACTCTGCGTCAATCGGAACGGTAACAGAATGGATGTGCAAAGCTGCGGTGAAACAGTACATGACGTCAATATACTTACAGTTGTTGCAAGTGAAAGCTATAAGACTTTTGTAGTTGATCTGCAATCAGATATTAAGACAGTTCTTTATGACAGACCTAATGTTGCTGCCAGTGAATATTTTAAGGGCAAGTATATCAAAGTTGACGATATACCTACGCTTATCGATGAAAACACTGCCAATGCCATTGAATTCTACCTTATCCAAAATGGATATGTAGATATGAAACGCAAAGTAACCGAAAAATACCGTTCTGATGTTGCTATGAAAACAGTTAAAGATCTTCCTGAAGAACTTAAACCTATGACCGAAGGCATTCATACTCTTATTCAGTCTGTGTATGACGACAGCATACTGGAAAGTATGTTTACCAACGGACACGAGCCTAAAGTCAAGAAAAACCCGCTTAATGAAAATTTTTTCAAAAGAGAGTTTCAAGCTCTTTGGAAAGAAATCAATCATAAATATGCATATACTGTAAAGTTTGACAGTGAAGAGCTGATCAGAAAGGCAATCGCATATATTGACCAAAAACTCTTTGTTTCCGAGCTTCAATATACTACTACTGTCGGTCGTCAGAAATCCGAAATGAATGAATATGAAATTGAAGGATTTACTTCATTTACAGGAGAAAAGACAAGAACACAGACATTCAAACACGCACAAACAAGTAAAATAAAATATGATCTTATCGGTAAAGTGGCAGACGGCGCAATACTCACCCGTAAAACAGTTGCCGCCATTTTACAGGGAATAAGAACAGACAAATTTTTTATGTTCAGAAATAATCCTGAAGAATTTATCTCCAAGGTCATCAGACTTATCAATGAACAGAAAGCTACAATGATTGTTGAACATATAACATACGATACTATTGAAGGTGAATATGACAGTTCAATCTTTACTGCTGAGAAGAACACGCAAAGTTTTGACAAGGCTTTCCTTGCCAAAAAGTCCATTCAGGATTATGTGTTTACCGATGGCTCAGCAGATAAGAGTATTGAAAAGAAATTCGCAAAGGACTTGGACTCCGCTGAAGAAGTATGCGTTTATGCAAAACTTCCGAAAACTTTCCGGATCCCGACTCCGGTTGGAAATTATTCCCCCGACTGGGCAATTGCTTTCTATGAAGGCAAGGTTAAACATATATTTTTTATTGCTGAAACTAAAGGTACAATGAAAAGTCTTGAACTCAGACCGATTGAACAGGCAAAGATTTCTTGCGCTAAGAAATTGTTCAATGAAATATCAACAAGCAAGGTCAAGTATCATGATGTTGACAGCTATCAGAGCTTACTCAATATCATGAACTCCATATAAATTTATCCCTGATAAAATTTTGATTCTATATTTCTTTCCTCCCTGCCCCACAAAAAAATATACAATTTAACGAGAACTGCCTGATATTATATAATTATGTCTGTTTTTGTATTTTGTCACCAACTTGTAAAGTATTTTATAGCAATTAGATATTGAAAATTTATACGCAGTATTGTATAATTATTAGGTACTAAATTGGAAACTTTTTCTTTAAGAGAGGTAATAATGTACTACTGCTGTGGAATAACCGATAAAGGAATAATGAAACACAATGAAGACGCCTATATGATAGACGGAAAAGTAATAACGGAAGGCAATATTGATTTTATGGTAAAAGCGCCGTTTATAGCAGCTGTATCAGACGGCGTCTCCGGAGAAAATTACGGAGAAATCGCTTCAAAAAAATGTCTGGAATTTTTAAGTCAGATAGATTTTAATTCTGAAACAGATTTGAAAAAAGCTGTTCTGAATGTTCACCATAATTTATATGATTACGGTATTCAGGATAACAAAACAAAAAATATGCAGGCAACTCTATGCGCTATAGCAATAGATGAAAACGACAATCTTAATACCGTAAACGTAGGCGATTCCAGAATGTACAGATACAGACGTGGAAATATAAAACAGATTTCCAGAGATCAGTCCCTTGTACAGCTTCTTTACGAAGAAGGTACAATTACTGCTGATGAAAAAAAACATCATGTACATAAAAATATAATTTTCCCCGTTATGGGTAATATTTCTGCCGAGCCAAAGCCGGATATAAAAAATTTAAATGAAATAATGAAATATGGCGATCTTATACTTATCTGCTCAGACGGTTTGTCCGATTATGTAAGCTGTACTGAAATGGAGGATATTCTGGATCTTCCGGCAAAGCTTCCAAAACGCCTTGAAAGATTAGTAAAGCTTGCTATTGATAATGGAAGTCAGGATAACATAACAATTATAGCTCTTTGCTGTTATGATTAAATCTGTTAATATAAAAAAACCTGTTTAATTAAAACAGGTTTTTTATATTTTATTATCTTTGTTTGCAGTTTTTAATATTTTATCTCTGATAGTAAGGGTTATTACTGCTGAAGTCACCGGTATCACAAACATAAGCCATTTAACAACAGTATTTCTTCTTTTGTATATTTCATTATATGAGACCATTCCTATAATTATTTTATCATCATGTATAGCATATTTTACCAAAACCTCCTGACCTTCAAATTCAGACGAAAACCAACCATTATCATCTTTAAAATCATCTTCTGTAAAAAGAGATTCTGTTCCGATAAGTCCGGAATTTGTATGACTTAGATATTTTTTACTTTCAGTGTCAATAATTGCCATATGACCGTTTTCAAGAACCGGAATTTCTGTTAAAGTACGGGATACATCTGTCAGGTCAAGAAGTGTTTCAGCATTATCGGGCGTAAATTCAATCTGAATAATACCCGGAGCGTCAAGTCTTGAGCATCCGGTAATTACACTTGTTCTTTCATCCTGAGTATTCAACACTGCTTCGGAAAAAACCTTATTTTCAATTGCAGGGAAAAAATCCTCATAAGCCTTACTGTTTTCACTTGAGGGATTTGTACTGTACTTTATAAAACCGCTGCTGTCAGTAATGCTGATAACGTCTGCTCCGATAGCCATACGGAGTTCTTCAAAGGAAGTATCGTCAGTCATAATGGATTTGTTTTTTGAAAGCATCATTGCCATAACTCTTGATCTTGATTTATAATTTGAATATATCTGCTCTGTTATATTTTTGTATTCATAAATATTATCGTCAAGTTTATCTCCGACTTGATTAATCCGAATATCCAGCAATTCACGAGTCTGGGCACGATCAACAACACCTGTAGAATAAAATGCCAAAAATCCAAAAATCAAACTGCAAATAAGTATGGATATGACAACCGACCTATAAAAAGATTTTTTCATAAAAACGCCTTTCAATTAATCAGAATTACGGCAGACAAGTCATTTTTTAAAGTTCTTAAGCTTTTCATAGCTTTCTTCACTGAGAATATGTTCAATTTTGCACGCATCCTGTTCAGCTGTTTCTTCAGATACGTTTAAAACATCCATAAAGAATCTTTTAATGGTAGTATGACGTTCATAAACAGCCTCTGCATGCTGAAGTCCTATACCGGTAAAGCTGATATAACCGTTGTCGTCTACATTTATAAAACCGTTATTTTTTAAAAGGTTCACTGCACGGCTGATACTTGCCTTTGAATAATTAAGCTCATTTGCAATATCAATTGAACGAACCATGCCTTTCTTCTTCATTAAAAGTAATATTGTTTCAAGATAATCTTCCCTTGATTCTGTTGTATTCATATATCACCATTCCTGCATTAATTTTTTATAAATATTATTGTAGTACGGTACGCATATTTTATATAATTTTCCAAAGATGTCCGCTGTCTTAGAAGCTGAAGTCATCAAATGTGGCTATATTTTTCACTAATACTTAATATTTTTTTTATTATAACATATATAAGAATAATTTTCAATAATTAAATTCAATATTAACAGAAAAATATTTTTATTGCTTTATATGAAACTATTGTTAAAAAAGTAATTTTTTAAAAATTTATTGACTTTTTTATTTAAAGTGATATAATTAATTAGGAATATTTAAAATGAGTTTTGCAAAAGAAATTAATTGGAATCTTGATTAAATTTTGTATAATTTATATACAGGCTTTATTCAGTATTCCTCATGCAAACTCAAAGAAATATTCAAAGGAAATCAACGGCGATTTGCAGACTGTGTATTTCTGTCTGTGAGTCGCTTTTGAGTTGTAAAGAGGAGTGATTTTTATGGAGTATGGTTATCTGCTCTCGCTGGCATTAATTTTGCTCAGCACAAAAATTTTTGGTCTGGTTACCAAAAGAGTCAAGCTTCCTCAGGTTGTGGGAGCGCTTATGGCCGGACTTATTTTAGGTCCGGCTTGCCTTGGAGTCCTGAAAGAAACTGAATTTATAACACAGGTCTCTGAAATCGGCGTTATTGTTTTAATGTTTTGCGCAGGACTGGAAACAGATATAAAAGAACTTAAAAAAACCGGTGCATCGTCATTTATAATAGCGCTGTTGGGTGTTATTGTACCTCTGCTTGGCGGATGGGGTATTGCGTCTATATTCAATAAAGACAGTGTTGACGGACTTGCAAGTCCTATGCTGCAAAATATCTTTATCGGTATTATTCTCACTGCTACATCTGTTAGTATTACAGTTGAAACACTTAAGGAAATGGGACGCCTTTCCTCCAAGTCAGGCAATGCGATACTAGGAGCTGCCGTAATTGATGATATTTTAGGCATTATTGCCCTTACGGTAATCACGTCAAGCGCTGACAAATCGGTAAATATCGGAATGGTTCTTCTGAAAATTCTTTTATTCTTTATTTTTGCAATCGTCGTTGCGATCGCCTTTAACTTTGTGTTTAATAAATGGTCGGGAAGATCAAAGAAGGACTTGAGAAGATATGTAATTATAGGCTTTGTATTCTGTCTGCTGATGTCATTTAGTGCTGAACACTTCTTCGGCGTTGCCGATATCACCGGTGCGTTCGTTGCCGGACTTGCACTTTCAAACGGTCCCAGAGCGACATATCTTTCCAACAGATTCGATACTCTTTCCTACATGCTGCTTTCACCGGTATTCTTCGCAAGCATAGGATTGAAAGTTGTACTTCCGAAAATGAGTGCGTCTATTATCCTGTTTGCCGTTATACTTCTGATAGTCGCAGTAATTACTAAGGTGATCGGTTGCGGACTTGGCGCTAAAATATGTAAATTTTCAAATAAAGACAGTCTGCGCATAGGCGTTGGTATGGTATCTCGAGGAGAAGTTGCCCTCATTGTAGCAAGCAAAGGCGCTGCAGTAGGACTGATGAATGAAAAGTACTTTGCACCTATCGTAATAATGGTCGTTGTTACCACTATTATTACTCCTATTCTTCTGAAATTCGTTTACAAGTCCAAGAAGGGCGACGATAACGAAAGCAAGGGTGAACTTGAAGTCGGTAAATTCACTAAGAGCTCCGCTCTGGAAGAACATGAACAAAACCTTATTAATCAGAAAAGCTGATTTTAATTAGAAAAAGGTACTGCAAAAGCAGTACCCTTTTTGTTATTTTGCAAATTGTATTTCTTCCAATTTATGTAATATATTATTCATAGTTTTATTGTTATAATTCATTATATTTTGTAAAACATAAAATGCATTTGAATAATCCTCAATACTAAAACCTTTTTCATTAACGAATGCAAATAGTATTTCTTCAACTCCCTTTGAAATCACAAGACAATCATCAAATTCGAATAATAAATCTACCATTTTTATAAATTCCTTTCAATTTAAAATTTTTATTGACAACTCCCGAAAGGAATGCTATAATAGATTTAGCGGATTCCTTTTGGATTTTTCCATTAGGGAGCTGTGTTGATAACGGTAACGCTTAACTTGCTATGGTGTGGGCGTTATCGTTATTTTTTAATCCTTTGATATTGTTCTTCAATACCATTTCTTACAACTTCTGAACGATTTGATCCCTGATCTTTGCATACTTCATCAAGCTTTTGCAATGTACCTTTATCAAGCCGAACTCGAAGTGTAAAATCTTTTGGATTATCTGTACGTTTTGTACCCTTTTTCATGGCTGACATTAACTCACCTCACTTCTTGTTGCCACATTTCAATTATATCATGCTGCCACATATTTGTCAATACTTTCTTGAAATTTTATTATCGACCTCTTCTTTAACCAATGCAATACCTTTATGAACTACTTCCGCTTTTGTTATATTAAGACGTTCTGAACATTCTTCCAATGTTTTATATGTTTCCGTTGACAATCTTATTTCAAAGCGTTTATCCCGTTTATCTTGCGTTGGTCTGCCTTTTGGGGACATTATTTCACCTCTTTTCTTTTGTCCGTACCTATATAATAACATATGTACGGACATTTGTCAATGCTATTTTGAAATTTTATTGACAACTCCCGAAAGGAATGCTATAATAGATTTAGCGGATTCCTTTTGGATTTTTCCATTAGGGAGCTGTGTTGATAACGGTAACGCTTAACTTGCTATGGTGTGGGCGTTATCGTTATTTTTTAATCCTTTGATATTGTTCTTCAATACCATTTCTTACAACTTCTGAACGATTTGATCCCTGATCTTTGCATACTTCATCAAGCTTTTGCAATGTACCTTTATCAAGCCGAACTCGAAGTGTAAAATCTTTTGGATTATCTGTAAGTTTTGTACCTTTTTTCATGGCATAAATTTATTCACCTCACATTCTTTGAAGCCACAAACTAATTATACTATGTTGCCACAATCTTGTCAATACCTTTTTAAATATTTTCTTGATTATTTTTTTCTATGACCTTCTTAATACCCTCACGTACAACTTCAGTACGTGTAACATTGTTTTCTTTACAATACTTGATAAGTTTTTCATTGGTTTTAGCATCAATTCTTGCTTTTACTTCAATTTTTAATGGGTTTTCTGATTTAGGTCTGCCCATTTTAGGTGGCATAATTTCACCTCACTTTGTGTGCCACAATAATATTATAATATATGTGGCTCAAGATGTCAATACTATTCTAAAATTTTTATTCTATATTTAATTATTTACGCTTCTTCTTTTTTCTTACAGAAAAACCAAAATCCCCAAGTTTCCTTCCCAAAGCAAAATATTCGCCATGAGCATAAGCGGCAAGTCCGCATTGCTGAAGATTTAATTTTCCCTTACTGTCAATATATTTTTCTTCAATATCAACTCCGACTATTTCGGAAATAAACATATCATGAGTACCAAGCGGCTTTATTTCCCGGACAATACATTCGATGCTTACCGGACATTCTTCAATAATCGGCGAACTGATTTTAACTGCACTGACTGCAGTAATACCGCATTTTTCAAATTTATCTATCTCAGCGCCGCTTTTCACACCGCAGTAATCTGCTGTTTTACACATTGACGAAGTAGTAAGATTAATTGCAAATTCACCTGATTCCTTAATAATATTATAAGAATGCCTTGACGGCCGGACTGAAATATAAGTCATAGGAGGCTTTGTATTAATAATTCCCGTCCAGGCAATTGTAAGTACATTGGGATTTTCCGGCGTGCCGCAGGATACAAGCGCCGGAGGAACAGGTGCAAGCAATGCTCCGCCGTTCCAAAAAACTTTTGACATAGTAATCTCCTTCCCTATTGATAAAATAAATGACGTGAAAACTTCCGCTTACACGTCATTCAAACTGTTTATTATTTATCAGTCAGCTCATGATAAAGCTTAATATAAAGTTCAGCAGAATTTGCCCAACTGAAATCTTCCGCCATATCACGCTTAATGATTCTATTCCAGCCTCTTTTATCCTCATAAGCCGCTTTTGCACGCATACATGCGTCAAACATATCGTGGGCATTATATGTTTTAAATGTGAATCCGTTGCCGTTTTCTCCCCCGCAGTCTCTGACAGTATCGCGAAGTCCGCCGGTTTCCCGTACTATAGGAATAGTACCGTATCTCATAGCGATCATCTGTGCTAATCCGCAAGGCTCGCTCTGTGACGGCATAAGAAACATATCCGCACCGGAATATATTTTTCTTGAAAGCTCCGGAATAAATCCCAATGATACGCTGACCTTGTCCTTATAGCGCCATTCCATTTCCTTAAAGAAATCTTCATAAATTTTTTCACCGCTGCCAAGAATTACAAATTTGAAGCCGGCTTTAATGAGATCCTCAAAAACATACTTTATAAGATCAATACCTTTATGCGATACAAATCGGGTTACGATCCCTATAACTGGTTCGTTTCCCTCCTGCAAACCCAATTCTGCAAGAAGCTTTGCTTTGCAGACTTTTTTTCCTACGGTACTTCTGGCAGAATAATTTTTTTCAATTATCTCGTCAGTTTCCGGATCATATCCGTTAACGTCAATACCGTTTAAAATGCCGCTGAGCTTGTACTGTTTTGTACGCAAAATTCTGTCCATACCGTGAGAATACCACGGATCAAGAATTTCCCATGCATAGCTTGGACTTACAGTAGTTACTTTATCAGCCGTTTCAATAGCGCCTTTCATCATATTTACGCCACCGTCATATTCAAGCAGACTCATATGATACATCGGAAGTCCCATAACTTCATTAAGTACTTCCTTTCCGTAATTACCCTGATACTGAATATTATGGATAGTAAATACATTTTTTATGTTTTCATATCCCTGCTGATATTTATAGAAAACTTCATAATACACGGGTATCATTGCAGCCTGCCAGTCATTAGCGTTAATAATGTCAGGCTTAAAGTCAATATACCTGAGCATTTCCAGAACCGCCCTACTGTAAAATACAAAACGCTCACAGTCGTCAAAAAATCCGTAAATACCGTCTCTTCCAAAATAATACTCATTATCCAAAAAATAATAAGTCACGCCATTGCAAATAGCTGTAAAAATTCCGCAGTACTGTTTTCTCCAAGAAACGTCTACAGTCATATGTGTTATAAAAGTCATAGACGCTCTGAAATGAGGATTAATTCCCTTATACAGCGGAAGAACGATCCTACAGTCATGCCCTTTCTGAGTAACAGCAGCAGGCAGCGATCCGGCAACATCTGCCAGTCCTCCGGAAGCTATATATGGAGTTGCCTCGCTTGCCGCAAACAATATATTCAAAACTTTTTACATCCTTTCAATTCATCAGATTTTAGCATTTTTGCCTATATAAAGCGGATATGACGACGAACCTGTCAGAACTTTGCCGTCGCCGATTTCAACATTTTTATCAGTAATTACTGAACTTATGCTGCATTTATCGCCTACAACTGTATCCTGCATAAGTACACAATCCTTAACAACAGCTTCTTTGCCAACTTTAACGCCTCTGCAAAGTACACAGTTTTCAACCTTACCCTCAATAACGCATCCATCGGCAATTAGAGAATTTTTTATATCTGATTCCAAACCGAATCTAACCGGTCCATTATCTCTGATTTTAGTATAAATCGGCGCTGCCTTAGTAAACAGACTGTTTCTCTTGTCGGTGTCAAGTAATTCCATATTTGCTTCATAATATCCTGACATTGTATCAATATTAGAAAAATATCCTTTATGCTCATATGCCATAAATTTATATTCGTCCTTATACGCCTGAAGAATATCTTTTACAAAGCTGTATTTACTTCTGCTTACAGAATCAACAACTATCTTTTTCAAAAATTCACAGCTTACAACAAACATATTTAGACACACATTGCATTCACCGGTTATCTGAGGATTAAGCATAACGTCATTAATCCTGTTTTCTTCATTAACGCCGATAACTGTTGCAGACTGTTCCTTTGAACTGTCATAAAAGCTTTTTCCTGTTACGACAGTAATATCTGCTTCTGTTTCAATGTGATAATTCAATACGTCTTTAAAATCAATTGTCGTTACCACATCACAGTCAGACATAACCACATATTCAGCGGAAGTATGTTCAACAAAATCCCAAACTCCATTCAGAGCTTCAAGTCTGCCTCTGTAAATACCGCTGTCAACATGGCTGAAAGGCGGCAAAAGATGGAGACCTCCGTTTTTTCTTGAAAGATCCCACTCTCTTCCGGAACCCAGATGATCAAGCAGTGAACCGTAATTAGATTTTGTTATAACGCCAACTTCTGTAATACCCGAGTTTACCATATTAGACAGCGGAAAATCTATAAGACGGTATCTTCCCCCGAAAGGAATTGAACCCATCGTTCTTTTTTTTGTAAGGTCTATTACTGCGTCATCATGCATGCTTGCAAATATCAGACCCAAAACATCATTTGTAGAAATCATATTAAATTGTCCTCCTTACACATTTTTTGATATTATCTGTTTAGGAAGAACTTCTGCTCCCTCTGATATTTCAACATTATGTCCTACAACAGCTATACCCCACTCGTCACGGTTTTCAACTGTCTCCGGACTAAGACCGATTTTTGCATTTTCATGTACAACACAGTCTTCACCGACAATAGCGTATTCAACAACTGCGCCGGATTTTATAACAGTTCCCGGCATAATAATACTGTAATTAACAGTAGCGCCTTCTTCAACTGTTGCACCGGAAAAAATCACAGAAAAATCAACCTTTCCGTTAATAGTGCTTCCCTCGGATATCATTGAATTTTCAACGTCTGCGGTATCTCCTATATACTGAGGCGGCATATTATTATTTCTTGAATAAATTTTCCAGTTGTTGTCATAAAGATCCAAAGGAACGCTTGGACTCAATAAATCCATATTTGCTTCCCATAAGCTGTCAAGTGTGCCTACATCTTTCCAGTAACCGTCAAATGAATAAGCAAAAAGCCTTTCATCATTTCCAAGCATTGAAGGAATAATATCCTTACCAAAATCTTTTGATCCCGTATTGGCATTTTCATTATCGGTAAGATATTTTTTTAGTTTTGACCATGTAAATACATAAATGCCCATTGAAGCAAGCGTAGACTTAGGCTTCTTAGGTTTTTCTTCAAAATCAACAACTCTGAAATCAGGATCGCATGTCATAATACCCAGTCTTGTAGCTTCTTCCATTGAAACTTCCTGAACGGCAATAGTACAATCAGCATTGTTCTTTTTATGAAAATTCACCATTTCTGAATAATCCATTTTATAAATATGATCACCGCCCAGAATAATAACATATTCCGGATCGTATCTTTCTATAAAGCTCATATTCTGATAGATAGCGTTTGCTGTACCTTCATACCATGAAGCTCCGAAAGACGTCTGATACGGCGGTAAAACATGTACTCCTCCGTTTAGTCTGTCAAGATCCCATGGTTGACCGTTGCCGATATAGTCATTAAGCACCAGAGGCTGATACTGAGTCAGTACTCCGACTGTATCTATTCCTGAATTAGTACAATTTGAAAGAGGAAAATCAATAATGCGGTATTTTCCTCCATAAGGCACAGCCGGCTTTGCCATATCCTGAGTCAAAGCATATAATCTGCTTCCCTGACCTCCGGCAAGCAGCATAGCTACACATTCCTTTTTTATATACATTATATCCTCCTGACCATTGCCGCACTGGTTTTACGGCAATTTACTCATATATTATTACTTTTTATTTTTATCAACTTTAGAATCTATACCGACAGCTTTTACTTTATTTGTTTTTTTATTGTCTGATTTTTCAACAGCAGTATTTTTTTTCTTTGGTTTAGGAACAGGTTTAAGATAAATTACAGAAAGCGGCGCCAGATCTATAGAAATACTGTCATCAAATCCATGCATCATATATGCTTTGGACTTCATAGTTTTCGCTGTTATACTACTACCGCCGAATTCAGCAGCGTCCGAATTAAAAAGCAGTTTATATTCGCCCTCATAAGGAACGCCGATTTTATAGTCAAGTCTTTCAACCGGAACAAAATTACATACAACAATAATTTCATCTCCGTTATCGTCAAAACGTCTGAATGCAATAACGCTTTGCTGGTAATCATCGTTTGAGATCCAGCTGAATCCTGACCATGAATCGTCATTCTGCCACAGCGGAGCATTTTGAAGATAAAATTTATTAAGCTTTTCCGAGAATAAATGAATATTTTTATGTCCTTCATCTTCAAGAGCGCCCCAATCAAGCTGAGACTCATAATTCCATTCGCATGTCTGGGCAAATTCCTGACCCATAAACAAAAGCTTTTTACCTGGATGCGCCATCATATATGTCAGGAATGCCTTGTAAGAACTGCATTTCTGTTCATATGAACCAGGCATTTTTTCCAGCATTGAGCATTTTCCGTGTACAACCTCGTCATGAGATATGGGAAGAATATAATTTTCCGAGAAACAGTAAAAAAATGAAAATGTAAGCTTATCATGATTAAACGCCCTGTAAATCGGATCCAATGACATATATTGCAGCATATCGTTCATCCAACCCATGTTCCACTTAAAATTAAATCCAAGACCGCCCATATCGGTAGGTTTTGTAACCAAAGGCCAAGCCGTTGATTCTTCAGCGATCATCAGAACGTCCGGATTCTTCTGAAATACAGCTTCATTAAGATGTTTTAAAAATTCTATAGCTTCAAGATTTTCCTTGCCGCCGTAAATATTAGGGCACCATTCTCCGTCTCTTCTGTCATAGTCCAGATAAAGCATAGAAGCCACAGCATCAACCCTTATACCGTCGAGATGGTATTCTGAAATCCAGTAGTTAGCGCTTGAAATAAGGAACGAGCATACTTCTCCCCTACCGTAATCAAAAACTCTGGTTCCCCATGATTTATGCTCCCGTTTTCTTTCATCCGTGTATTCATAGCAGCAGGTACCGTCAAATTCATAAAGCCCGCTGGCATCTTTAGGAAAATGCGCAGGAACCCAGTCAAGAATAACGCCTATACCGGCTTCATGGAACATATCGATCATACGTTTAAAATCATCAGGAGTTCCGAAACGTGACGTAGGAGCAAAATAACCGGTAACCTGATACCCCCACGAACCGTCAAAAGGAAATTCAGTCAGCGGCATAAGTTCTATGTGAGTGTAGGACATTTTCTGCATATACGGAATAATATTGCGTGCAAAATCAATATATCCGAAATGTTTGCCTTCCTCATTAAGCTTCCACGAACCAAGATGAACCTCATAAATATTAACCGGACTTTTATATATTACTTTTTCTGATTTTTCTTTCATCCAGTTTTTATCGGACCATTCATAACTGCTTTTAAAAATTTTTGATGCAGTTCCCGGTCTTGTTTCAAAATGATTTGCATAAGGATCCGATTTAAGAAGGAATTCACCCTTTTTAGTTTCTATACAATATTTGTAGCTTGAAAATTGTTCTAACGCCGGCAGGAAACATTCCCATACGCCGTCTGAAATCTGCTTCATAGGGGCTGAGGATTTGTTCCAGTCGTTAAAATCCCCGACTACTGAAATGCTTACGGCATTTGGCGCCCATACTCTGAAGCAATGATATTTTTTATTATCTTTTTCAACTTCATGAACGCCGAAAAACTTATATGCCTCACAATTTTTGCCCTGATAAAACAGATATAAAGGAAATTTATAAGTTTCCGGTAATTTGCTGGAATAGTTTTTATTCATTCTAATTCCTCCTTATTACATATATTTTAACATTATTCTGTCAAGTATTCAAGCTTTTTTAGTCAAATTAAATAAACTTCATATATTTTATATAGTTTCAGTTGTATAATTTAGTGCACAATGCCAAAATTCTTGTTTTTTTAAAACACAATATTTATGCAAAAATGCTTATTATTTAACATTTTTAGTTTCCGCTTCTGAGTACTACCCTTGCCGCCGCAACGGTTATATCGTCTTTGGGGATTTCCGAAAACTTTTTCTTAGCTCCCGCACATACGTTTTCAGTCATAGTTTTAAGATCATAAACAGTCTGAAGCTGCTCTTTTATATAAACATACATAGATTCGTCAACGCCGTCTGACAGCATAACAAGAACATCATCTTCGTTAAAATTACATTCACGCTGAGAAATTTTTGAATCAGGTATTATTCCTATAGGATTTGACGGTGAATTAAACATCATAACTGAATCGGAATACTTTATTAAAGTTGAAGCAGCTCCTGATTTATAAAGTGTCAGCTCACAGGTTTCAAGATTGATTTTACCTATGTCCAGTGTTGCAAAGCTTTCTTCATTTGATTTTGCCAGCATAATTGAATTAATCATTTTTACCGCCGCAGAGCATTCGATACCAGACCGCACAAGACGCTTAAACAAATTGGATACTATTCTGGAATCAACTGCCGCCTGACTTCCGCTGCCCATTCCGTCAGAAATAAACACATAAGCGTTTCCAAGACCATCGCAGAAAAATCCGCAGCTATCGCCTGAAGGCTGATTTTCTTCCGCACTGCTCTGAGCCGACGCATACTGGATCTTGTACTTTGTCTGCTGATTAAATCTTAAACGGGTTTCTCCAGAGCATGAAACAGGTTCGGAAAATTCCATAGGCACACGCAATTCGCAGCTTAAAATATCAGAAATTGCCTCAGCGTCTTCCTGTTCAGCATTTTTAGTATATATCTCAATAATAAGTCTTTCATTTTGATTATAATAAGCTATAGCAGTAGAATAATTGACGTCGTATTTATCCAGTGCGGCGCACAGGTCACGGGTCATAGTTTTGCTGTAGCTGAATTTAAGATTTTCAGATATTGAAGAAATAATATCCTCTGTGGTTTCCATTTGTGAAAACAAAAAGCTGCGGTTTTCATTTAATCTTGCAGACATCATTTTATTTACGGCTTCTTCTTTTCTGCATCTTGCAAAGTTATCTATTATTTCACGCTTGCGGCAGCATTCCAGTCCGGAGGGAAAAAATTCGATATCCATATCCTTTTGCTTTTCAATTTTAATAAAGTAAGAATTTGTCTTTTCATAATTTTTTTCCCAGCAATTAAGCTTGTTTCTGCACTTTCCGCATACTCTGGAGCTAACCTCGTTTATTGCGCTGTAAGGAGCAGATTTTCTTTCAAGAGCCTCAATAATTTCCTCTACATTTTTTCTTACATCCAAAAGCGACAGTGCGGCAAAATCCATTTCCGCACGAATTACTTCGCTTCCGCTTCCGTCGGAATCCCCGTCCAGTACAATACCGCCGGACATTACAATTTTTGCCGGAAGAAGCATAAAAATTATTGCGCCCACAACAGCGTCCGCCTGCATACAAAACGAAGCGTCGTTCATACCGGTAAGAAGCTGACCGCAAAAGTCAACCGCAAGAAAAACTGCGGCAATAGTTATGCGGCTGTAATCCGCCGCATAACCTGCGGCAAGTCCGGCAATACCGAGAAATGCCGCAGGTAATCCGAGTTCGGGAGAACTTATAAATATTCCTGCCGTAGTAAGAACTCCGCTTATGACTCCACCTGAATACCTGAATCTTTTTGCCGCTAACAGAACTAATACTATTCCGGCAATCCTTCCCAGATTAATCACGGAAACTGAAATTCCGCATAAGGCTGAAACTGCAATAGTATAAACAACTGCAAAAACAGTAAGATTTTTCTTTTCAAGTCTGAAAACATCTGAAAAAATTACTATATCAACCGCACGTTTTATGAAATATGCCGCCGTTCCTGTCAAAGCTGAAATAAATATATTCAACAATACGTTCATCATATTTCTGTCAACCAACGCACCGAATACAATACCTGAAAAGGCCATACTTACAAAGGTAACTATTGCGCAGAATTTCGGAACATTCTCGTCTTTCATAAGCCATTTGCCTACAAGTATAAGAAGCAGAGAACAAATTATAAATCCGTTTTTTACTGCCGTACCGCTTATAAGATATGTAAGGGCGCTTCCGGCAAAAACCGCAGCCGCATAGCCCGGGGACAATGCTCCTGCAAGTCCGCAGCAGACCGGTGAAGTAACCGAACTCATGGTAGAATACGAAAGCAGTGCTGCTCCGATGAATGCAGCCGCTGTCAGAACCGCTGAGCTTATGTGCTTATTTTTTTCCATAACCATTTCTTTTAACATCTTTTTGCACCTGCCATTTTTATTTACTGTCTGTTACAGCATCTTATATTATTATATACAAGTACAGGTGAATATAATGTCATATGCAAGAGGCATCTTTTGGATTCGCAGATAATAATTTGCGGTTATATACTATTTTTTAGGAGATTTACAAAATCAGTCCAGTTTTCCATTGTCAGCTGTTCACATCTGGAGTTTTTTTCCAATCCACATTGTTCCAGCAGTCCGTAAATTTTATCTTTGGAAATCTCCATGGAAGAAGAAAGAGAGTTTGCCAGGGTTTTACGTCTTTGTGCAAACGCTCCTTTGATCACTTTAAAATAAAGAGCTTTATCCTGTATTTTATCTCTGTATTTACTGTCCGGTCTTATTTGTATTACAGCAGAATCAACATTAGGCGCAGGCATAAAACTTCCTCTTGAAACATGAAACAAAAGCTTAGCAGAACCGTAATAATTTACTGCCGCAGTTATTGCTCCGGATTCCCTTGTACCCATTTTTGCGCACAGTCTCTGAGCTGCCTCCTTTTGAACCATAACAGTTATTGCTTCAACAGGAATCTCGCTTTCAAGAAGCATCATAATTACCGGTGACGTTATATAATAAGGAAGATTTGCGCAAACCGCAGTCTTCATACCTTGAAATTCACTTTTAATCAGAGCACTTAAGTCAGTTTTCATAATATCAGCATTTATTACTTTAAAATTATCAAACTCCCCCATTGTTTCATCAAGAACAGGAATAAGTCTTGAATCAATTTCAATTGCCACAACCTTGTCTGCACCCTTTGCAAGCTCGGCTGACAATGTACCGAAGCCTGTCCCTATCTCAATTATACCATACCCCTTTTGCGCAAAACCGTATTCCGCCATTTTGGGACATACAGACGGATTAATTAAAAAATTCTGTCCCAGTCCTTTTGAAAATGTAAATCCGTATTTTTCAAGAAGTCCTTTTATAACATTAATATTTGTAAGATTTTTCATATTTCCACTCCGTATTTCCTTATCGTCTTACTGATAAAATTATATGCTGTACTGCTGCCTGTTATATAATTATAGCGTGAATTTATTATGTAATAATCAGTGTAAACACAGTCGCAGTCTTCGCTTTTATGTACCGATAAATAATTTCCTGAAATTGTAATGTCATAAGAATGCGTATATATTCTTACATACTTTTCCCGTAAGGCAGTAAAATAAGATTCCGTTTCTTCAATCAGTTCCAAAGAATTCAGATAATCCGAAAGCTCATTAGCCGCCTCTTTGTCATCTATACGGAATTCTTCATAGCAGTCATTCCATGTGGGCTTTCCAATATACATAATACTTTTAATCTTTAAACTTTCCAGACTTACTATATTTTTATCATATCTTTCTATTTGCCGTCTTATAACAAAAACTGAATTTATTATTAATATAATACTATATAATACACAGAATATTTTAAGCTTCTTATGACTTTTAAACATTGAAACAATACTCCTTACAAAAAAATTTGCTCACCTCTTGCATAATCGGTAAAAATACTATATAATAAAATAAAAATGTCTGGAGAATTTTATGAAAAGACGTGACAAAATAAACTATTATCTTGATATTGCCGAAACAGTCCTGGAAAGAAGTACATGCATCAGAAGAAACTTCGGCGCTATAATCGTTAAAAATGACGAAATTATTTCAACCGGATATAACGGTGCTCCCAGAGGAAGAATCAACTGTTCCGATTCGGGAAACTGTTTCCGCGATTCCATGAACATTCCAAAAGGTCAGAGATACGAACTGTGCCGTGCAGTACACGCTGAACAAAACGCTATTATTTCAGCCTCAAGAGCAGATCTTATGGGTTCAGACATTTACCTTGCCTGTCATGATGCCAAAACTGGTAAAATTGACGGGGCAATAGAACCATGCCTTATGTGCAAAAGATTTATTATAAACGCAGGTATTGAAAGAGTAATTGTCAGAAATACCAAAGACAGCTACACTATATTTAATGTTGCAGATTGGCTGGACAATGATGAAAGCGTTTTATCAAATGGATACTGATTATATTATTATATCATTTTTTTGATAAAACGTCAAAATATTTTTATATGTTTTTCAATTTTTTCTATTGACAAAATAAATCCAATATGATATAATCTTATAAATGGTAAACTGCTTGTTTACCTTATGTCTGGGTGTGGCGCAGATGGTAGCGCGCTACCTTGGGGTGGTAGAGGCCGTGGGTTCAAGTCCCGTCACTCAGACCATTTCAAATCCCCGTATTTACGCCGTTTACAAGGAATTGTAAGCGGCGTTGTTTTTGCTTTTTAGCTAAGTTAGGGCACTATGAGGGCACTAACATCATTAAAAAATAATGGATATTTCGCTATAAAATTAGCAATTATTCAAAATTTAGATACCACAAAATACCAGTGGACTTACTTCTTCCCTCCTGCTATAATAGACATAAAGGAGGGATTTTTTTTGAATATTGCTATATGTGACGACGAGCCTGTTTTTGTAGATTATTTTTCGAAAATCGTAAACGGATACTTTGAGGAAAATGGTTTAAGCTGCTCCATTTTTAAATTTTATGACGCAAAAAATCTTGTCAGTGAATGTTGTTCGCTAGACAATAAAATTGATGTTGCAGTACTAGACATAGAAATGCCAGATTACAACGGCATAGACGCTGCAAAGGACATTAGAAAATTCAACAATGATATGACTTTAATGTTTCTTTCCAGCAACAATAGTCACGGGGATTCTGCATGTGATTTGAAAATATATAAATACATATATAAGATTGCAGGGAAAGAAAAAATATATGCCGCATTTGACGCACTAATTGCCGAACAAAAATACAATGAACTTAGTTATGAAATTCACAACGATGGCAAAATATTAAATGTTTTAGTCAAAGATATCATGTATATACAGATACAAAAGCACTATGCATATTATTATTTAGAAGATAAAGTATTGCGCGAACGAAATACAATGGCGGCTTTAACTGACAACTTTAAATTAAGCAGATTTATACAAATAATGAGAAATACAATTGTTAATTTTGGATACATAGACACCATTAAAGATAAAGTCATTTTGAAAAATGGAGAAAAATTAAATTACAGTGACAGAAAATATCATGACATATTAAATAAATATTTATATCTTAGGAGGAATCAAATATAAATATGTGGAGCTTGATTGAAAATGCTGCATCTTTAGTAGAGTGCATTATAATCACCGGCTTTACAACTTTGGTATTGGGTTATAAAAACCCTAGACATAAATATTTACAATATATAATTTATACATTGGCAGTGTTTATTGACTGTATCTTTCTTGTTAATTATTTGCCGCCCAAAATCGCAGAAACATTCCCCGGCATACTGCAAATACTTATTAGTTTTATATACGCATTGCTGTTTTTGCAAGGAACGGTGTTTCTGAAATGCTATATATCGTTCATCAGCAATTATATGATTTTTTTAATTAATATTCCTGTTATGCTTATATTCAGCGGCATTTTAAATAGTTCGGTACACACAACTATTTATATGCAAGGATTCATCAGAATTGTTATTTTAGTATTGACTAAAGTATTATATTTTCTATTAACTTTTGCATTTTATAAATGGTACAAACGCAATTTAAAACACGCTGATTTCAGGCTAAATAACTTTGAGTGGTTCTCCATGCTATTGCTTAGCGCAATCTCATTTGCAATCGGACTGTATATTTTCCAGACAAACATAAATCAATTTAAACCTATTGTTATCACCGTAAGCTCTTTAACAGCGCTTACTATAAATGCATTAGTTTTACACTGTTTGTTGCGTTCCGCACAAAACAGATATAAAGCGGAAGAAATAAAATTTTACCAACTTGAAAATCAGGCTATGAAAACAAATTTAGATAACTATATAAAACAAGAAGCAGAGATCAGTAAAATAAAACATGATATGGAAAATGTAGCACTAACTACCACAACACTTTTGCAGGAACATGATTATGCAAAGTTAGAAAAACATTTTTCACAAATTATCAATGATTTACAAGTAACAGATATTTTACATACCGATATTAAAAATGTATATTTAAATGCTATCATACAACAAAAATACACTAAATGCAAAAGTAGAATAAAAAATGTTAATTTTACGTGTACGGCTGATGAAACGTTCCGTAAAAATGAGGAAATAGCAAACATAGACATAATTGATTTATGTACTATTATAGCCAATCTGTTAGATAATGCAATTGAAGCGTATACCGAATGCAATGATTATGATATAATAATTAATTTAGACTACATCAATAACTCTTATAGAATAGAAATAGCCAATACAATAAAAGAATCCGTTCTTTCTAGAAATAAAACCCTTAAGACAAGCAAATCTGATACTAAAAATCATGGTATAGGTATTAAAAGCGTAAAAAGCAGAGCAGAAAAATACAACGGCAAAACTGAATTTACTGAGGAGAATGGGCAATTTGTCGCTCGTGTATGGTTGATGGCGTAATTTTAGGGTAACATTTCAAATGTGACCCTTACTTCTATTGCATATCCGACAGAAAGTTACTGAGTCCAAATCTGGGCTGAGTGAAAAATAAAAACCCGTCAGGAAATTCCCGACGGGCTTAGCTTTGTATTGTTTCTGCGGTATAATTATTTCAGCAAATTAATTATACCACACTTTTTTTGAATTATCAATATACATCAATAATTTGTTATGATAAGTTCCTTATATGTACCGCTAGAAAGATTATTCTGTCTTTCAACAGCCGTAATATTGTAGTCCTTGTACAATTCACGTATATATTCATCGTCATTGTAAGAGAGAATAAAACGTCCTTTAATATTGCTTAAAGAGTTCTTTAAGCGTTCGTGATCACTATCGGAAAATGGCACATCATAGTATTTTTGGGCGGTGCGATACGGCGGATCGCAATAAAAAAGTGCATTCGGACGGTCATAAACCTTTATCAATTTTTCAAAATCTTCATTTTCAATA
>NZ_JAOQKH010000110.1:0-433 GCF_025567485.1 Porcipelethomonas ammoniilytica
GATGACTTTTATATAATCACCGGAACAAGCAAGCCGACTGAGCCAAGAACCATGCAGAATCGTTTTAAGTCAATTCTTGAAGTCTGCGGTATTAGGAATGTAAATTTTCATCTGCTTCGTCACACTTATGCAACTGTTTGCATTGAAAATGGCTTTGATCCAAAGACCCTCAGCGAGCTGCTTGGTCATGCAGACGCAAGCATAACTCTTAACCGTTATGTGCATTCATCGATGCAGATGAAGAAAAATTATGTAAGCCGTTTGCAGCTTACCGCTTAAACTTTAGCCGTCAGAAAGTTGTAGTTAATCATGTTTAAATCACCGATTCTTCGATATTTACAGCTTGTTTTTTACTAATTGACGGAATTGACGAAAAAATAGAATCGCCTTTTATCTTATTATATCATAAAAATTATCAGATATTCGATAGGAA
>NZ_JAOQKH010000111.1:0-408 GCF_025567485.1 Porcipelethomonas ammoniilytica
TTGTTCCACATAGATAACAGCGGGTAGGTTAGGCTCTGTCTACTCCACCGGCGGCGCTTTCATCCGTGTAATCCTACCATGGAGAGGATTATCTGACCGCTTCCCATTTTGGACTGGAGCCTATCAGCATCTTTGGCTCGTTGGACGTTACGATGTTTAAATGACAGTTCACATATGTTAGCCATACTACCCAAGCCTTGCTCCCTAACCGCATTGATGCTCGCAGATTCGCTTCTGCCTCACGGCTTCTGCTTTACCACTTACGTGGAGGGCAACTTTGTCATGCCAGCTTCCCAACACCATCATTGCTTCTGATGCAGGTGGCACTAGACTACCGCTAACGGAATAGCGGGTTTAATCAATATTTTGTTGTTAAACAATTATCTATGCGACTTCAAGTCGCACCCA
>NZ_JAOQKH010000112.1:0-395 GCF_025567485.1 Porcipelethomonas ammoniilytica
GAACCCCTGACAACATATACTATATTGGAATAAGTGCATTTCATAATTGTGTTAATCTAGAAAAAATAGATATACCAAATATTAAATATATTTTTGCCAATACTTTTGAAAATTGCATAAATCTTTCGGAAGTAAACATTCCGCAAGGTGTTATTAAAATTCAAAATTCAGCATTTAAAAATTGTGGATTAATTAGTGTGATATTACCCAAAGGAATGAAAAATATTGAAAGCAATGCGTTTAGTGACTGTCCTTATATGAAAAGTGTAACAATTCCAGAAGGTGTTGAAGAAATTGGTTGGGCAGCATTCGCTGCAACAGCTTTGGAAACGGTAAATATTCCTTCAAGCGTTAAAAGAATTGAAACATATGCATTTAATGAATGCAGAAACTTA
>NZ_JAOQKH010000113.1:0-379 GCF_025567485.1 Porcipelethomonas ammoniilytica
TCAAGGACGCAGGATTTGACGACAGGGCGTTGCTTTCGTGGCTTAAAACTAACGGATTGATTTTGACAAGAGGGCGCAGATTTACCCGTGGTAAACGTATTAACGGCGTTAATGTGGAATGCGTTGTAATGAAACTTCCGGTGGGTGAAGACGAAATAAATATTGAAGATTATGAAGACCTATTGTAATGTGGCACTGTTTGTGGCATTGTCTGTGGCAAAAGTGTCTATCAAGAAACGGCGCATTTACGAGGTTTGCGGGGCGTGTGGCACTGTGGCACATTTTCCCCCTATATATAAGATATATATTAAAATATATTATAATTTCCTCGTTTCAATAATAAAAAGTTTTTCTGACGAAACAATGCGCGATTTTGTGC
>NZ_JAOQKH010000114.1:0-350 GCF_025567485.1 Porcipelethomonas ammoniilytica
ATTCATAACGGCGGGTTTTGCCGGTCACATCTATCGTTATATCCTGTGTTCCGTCAAATGATACTCCGTTGATCTTACGGGCTGTTTCAAGCTTTTTGGCGCTGTCAGATAACTCTGACGCACTTTTTATGCCCTCTTCCATATGATTAAAATTTTCAGCTGACATAGGAGTTCCCTGCTGTACGACCTTTCCCGCAGGAGTGATTGAAACCGTTCCGTCGCTGTTCTGTTTAATATAGAAACGATTGTCGGAAAGAATGTGGTCTTTCCATTTTGTCGGAATATATCCCATTATGATTCGCCCTCCTCATATACACGGAATTTTAATTTCATAATCAGTATTTGTCCGG
>NZ_JAOQKH010000115.1:0-342 GCF_025567485.1 Porcipelethomonas ammoniilytica
AGTGATATAATTAAATATATAAAATTATTAAGGGGATTATAGTAAATGTATATAATAAAACCACATTTTGATTATTGTCCGATACAGAAAACAGAATATTTTGTCAATGTAAGATATAAAATAAGCGATGTGAATACATATAAAAAGGTCTCAATGGAATGTGTATATCAGGAGTTTTATAAGCAGAATTGTCCGGAAAGAAATAATTGTCCTATTTATAAATCAGCTGATGTGATTTTAGTGAATAAATAAAAATTCGCCAATGGCGAATTTAAGGAAAGGTCTTGACATTACATAAAAATATTGTTATAATAATAAAAAAGGGGCACACTGATAGACGGT
>NZ_JAOQKH010000116.1:0-339 GCF_025567485.1 Porcipelethomonas ammoniilytica
TACGAACAATACATACGCCGTTTTTCCCGCCTCAACTATTACTGTCTTATCACGGACATTTGTGTAAATACTTGAGGTTTTCTCCGAAACCTTGTATGTGCCGGGCTTAAGACCGGGTATTCTGATATATCCGTCTTTGCCTGTGGTGTAGTCTCCGTCGATTCCGTTACCGGTAATATGGAATGTAATTCCTTCCACCTTGTTATCGTCCGGAGAACTTTTCTTTATCCACAGGCTGCCGTTTTCTACGCCCTTTACAGCTGCGTAATAATCACGGGGATCAGCCTGAAGCTTGGTGATAGTCTGATTGTTTGATCCGTTTGTCAGTACGAGCATTCC
>NZ_JAOQKH010000117.1:0-328 GCF_025567485.1 Porcipelethomonas ammoniilytica
AAGCGTTGCGGACTGCATGTCGTTCACAACCGATATGCCGCAGTTCTGGTCGGGCAACGGAGCAACTCTGAACGTTAACGGCGGTAAGCTGCTTATCCAGAATAATCTTGTGTTCAGAACAGCTTCCCCTGACGGCTGGGGCGGCAATGCGGGGCAGCTGATGAACTTAAACGGCGGCGAGGTTTATATCGGCAACTGCTTCGATTTCGGTCAGGCGAACTGCTACGACACAATTTTGATGACAAACGCTGACGACAGGCTGTATGTTGGCGGCAACTGGACATACATAACTCTTCAGGACATGGAGGGCAAATGGACGGCAGGACAG
>NZ_JAOQKH010000118.1:0-323 GCF_025567485.1 Porcipelethomonas ammoniilytica
ATTAGAATTGGAAATTGCATTTTCAAAAGTAACCGTATTACTGTATCTTGAGCTTTGATTTTTAATATAATCTGTTGCTGTTTTTACTTGTTGATTTTTATCAGTCATTTCACTGTCCGACCATGTCTGGTTTGTACCGTTAATTGTTGCGTTTAAAAATACGCTTACAACCAACTGCTTTCCAGTACAGTTTTTAGCAGATCCTCTGTTTACAAGAGAAGGATATACACCTGTGGTACAATTATTAGTATAATAAGGCGTATTTAAGAAGCAATCATTACTAAAAGCTATACCGTCAAGAACATTGATATTATTACCGTTAT
>NZ_JAOQKH010000119.1:0-322 GCF_025567485.1 Porcipelethomonas ammoniilytica
AACGCCGAGAAAGCGCAAGAAAAGCGGGTAAAGCTTCTGCGGCGGCAAGACGTAAAAAAAAGTCTATGAGAGAAAAAATGAAGCTTTTGCTTTCCTTACCAGCTTGTGATAGTGATTTAACAGAGCTTGAAGCTATGGGAATTCCGATTGAGGAATCTGATAATGAAATGGTTATACTTAAAGGGTTATTTTTGAGAGCGGCTACTGGAGACGTTGCAGCTTCAAAAGAAATTCGTAACATTCTTGGCAAAGATAACTCTTCTGAAGAACTTGCCTTGAAGAAAAAGGAACTAGCACTTAAGGAGAAACAATTAACAGGTGA
>NZ_JAOQKH010000012.1:0-52954 GCF_025567485.1 Porcipelethomonas ammoniilytica
CAACTGCTTCTCGCAATTGACTCCGAATTCTGTATTTTTTTCTTCTGCAAATTTTTTCCTCCCATAAAAAAGAGCCGCCGAAGCGACTCAATTCAATAATAATATACCGATATTAAGATACGAAGCAAATACTATCCACAGTAAATAAGGAATATTCAGGTAAGCGGCTGCCGGACGAATTCTGCGGAAAATAATAATCATTGCAATAATCAACGCCAGCAAAGTCAGAATCACCGCAACGGAAAGTCCGAACATTCTGAATCTGAAAAACACAATGCTCCACATAAAATTCACAAAGAGCTGCGTTCCATAAATAACAAGAGCCTTACATCTTTCTTTGGCATCCGAGGTATAAATCATAAATGCAGAAATTCCCATTAATGCGTACAAAATTGCCCACATTACGGGAAACAGCCAGCCCGGAGGCGATAGCGGAGGTTTTATCAGTTCCTTGTAAAATGAAAATGAATTTCCTGCCAGAAGTCCGGATAAGGCGCCGACCAATTCTGTTGCTACAATAAAAATCAGCAATTCAGTTACATTTTTCTTTTTCATGATTTGCCTCGTTTCTTTTCAATAATGGTATATTTTATGCAGTATTTTTCTGTTTATGATTTACTGTGCTTTATCTTCCGCCCGCCTTTCCAAATAATTTTTCCTTGTAAACCGGCGCATGAACCTCTAACAGATATCGCTCATTTCCGCAGCGATACAAGCAGGAACCGCGCTCCGGATATTTAATCAGCGAGAACTCCGACATCTCCAATTGCAAAGTATCGGTGTACGCCTTTGGCTCGATGTTTCCGGCATTGAACAGGAATTGGTGGGTTGGAATCGCAAACAGCGGTTTGGTAAATTCCCGTACCTCCGGAATCAGGAAGTCGTCCACATTCTGACTGGCGATCACCATCGCCGACTCCTTTTTGCGGACGCGCTTCATGGCGTTGCGGATGTACTCGATTGCGGTGAGATTGGTCAGAAATAAATAGGTTTCGTCAATTGCCGCAACGGTATTTCCAACGCCCAGAAGCTGATTGCTCATGTAGGACAAAATATTGAACAGCAGCGTATCTTTTAGCCGCTTGTTGGTATCCATCAGGCCTTTCACGCCGAAGCACAGAAACTGTGAATCCTTAATATTGGTATGCCCGTTAAAATATTTTGACTCCGCGCCCTTGCACATGGAGTGCAGTCCAAGACAGATATTCTGCAAGGTTTCCTCCGTGTACAGATGCTTTTTTTCGTGGTCGAAGATCATAAATTCCTTTTCAATCAGGTCGTACAAATCCTGCATCACCGGATAATCCGTCGGTTTCAGCTTGTCAAAATCCGTCAGATCATCGATGTCAAATCGAGCGTACAGCTTCATCAACATAATTTCAATGGTGTCGATTTCGATGTCGGAAAAGTCCTTGTAGGCGCGGAAAAAATCCTTTAAATAGGAGATATGCTGCGACAGCCTTGTAACTTTCCGAAACGGCTCCGGTGAGGTATCATCCTTTTCTGCTTCGCCAAAACTTTTCGGTTCCAGTGGATTGATCATATATTCACCGGACATGAAATCCAGATAAGTGCCGCCAAGATTGTTCGTCAGATCAGCATATTCCTGTTCTGCGTCCAGAACAATCACGCTCTTTCCGGATTCACGCAGATTCGTCAGCAGAAGCTTCATAAGATAGCTTTTGCCCTGACCGCTGTTGCCTAAAATCAGCACATTAGCGTTGGTTTTGTCATCACTCCGCTTATCGAAATCCACCAGAATATTCGTGCCAAACTTGTCCCGACCGATGTAAAAGCCTTTTTCATCGGTCTTGCCGGAATAATTCAGCGGATAGAGATTCGCCACACTGGACGCCGGTAAGACTCGTTCATACAGACTTCCAAACGCATTGTATCCAAAGGGCAGCGCCGAGATCATGCCCTCTTTCTGTCGCAGAATCAGCCTATCCACCGTGATTTTAGAGCGCGTTAACTCCATGAGTATATCCGATTGTAACTCCTTTAATTTGTCCTCGTCGGAGGCTTTCAATTCAATAAACACAGCCGTGTGCAGCAGCGGTTCTTTGTTTCGTCTCAGGTCTGCGATCAGCTGCACCACGTCCTGCAAATTGCTCTCCGCAGCCAGAGATTCCGTCACATCGTTTGTTGTGGACATCAGCTTGTTCCGGCGCGTGGCGTGCTGAATAATCTGCCGCTGCTCGGCGCTGTCCACAAAGCGGTTGTAAATACGGAGCGTCACAGAATTCCTGTCCGCAAGGTGCGCCAGAATCGCTTGTTCCTCGGTTGTGGTTGACCATTCCCGAACTGCCCACACGCATTTGTAACTGTTACTGCAAATAAAATGATCCGTAAAAAACCGCACTGTGCTTGGCACAATACGGTCGAAAAATTCCTGAACCCGGATTTCTTCCGCCTGTTGGGGCGTAAGGATTTTTTGTTTTCTCTTAAACATTTTCAATAACCTCCAAGTAATTTTCTCCCTCCACATCGGGGAGTTCTTCTCCGTGCATGGACGCTTCAAAATAAATTGCCAGCATCCGCTTGACGTCCGCTTTTTCCATGCGACGCACATCAAATCCATGCTCCGAAATCGCTTTGGAAACACGATTGATCTGCTGAAAAATCTGTTCATCCTTTTTGTCCTTGAAACGAATACAGAACAGAAACTGCCTTGCCGTAGACATCTCCACTTGGATATCATCCAGAAACGCCGCATCCTGTTTCAGCAGTTTCCGAATATGCGGATTTTCCTCAGATTTCAAGCGATTCTTGATATGAACCTTGTTGCCATCGAAGCATTCACAGCTGTCCAGACAAATGATTTCCAGTTCCGGAATCATACTTAACAGCATCATCAGGTGATGAATTTTTACATCGATATTTTCCGCTGACAGCACCGAAATGTTGGTGGGCAGTACGCTGAAAAAAGCAAGTCCAACTTTGTCCGTCTGCAAGCCGTATTTGCCGAATGTCCGCAGTCCAAATAGGTTCTGCGCTGATTTTTTGTTCTTCATGAGTTACCTCCAAAAATATGTTTGCTGTGCGGTCACGAAAAACCGGAACGCACAGACAATGTAATCGACTACCGTCGTTTCCTCAAACCGAATGCTCAAAAACGCAAACACCGCCGTGATGGCAAAGGGCAGAAACGTCCATAGCTGCGTTAAAATCACCACCGACAAAATCAGTCCGAGGCAGATGAGCAGAAAGTCACGGATGCTCCAGAACCACAGTCTGGAGGCAGCTTTTAAATTTTGCGGATAAATATATGTTTTCATAAAACACTCCTTTACGCCAGCTTTTTCGCCACAAACTGTCCTGCACGAACAGCCGTATTTACTGTGCTTGTCACACTCATCATGTTTACTCTCACGCTGGTATCCAGCCCGAACTGCTGAGCAATTCTCGGCACTTCATTCGCCGCAAGCATAATTCCAAGTCCCAGCAGCATATTGGTCTGCCATGTCAGCAGTCCCAGAAACATCAGCGAGGTTTGCAAAAACGCCGTCAGACATAGGGCAAAAATTTGCTTGCACCAGCCGTTGAAACCGTCTGAAAATCCTCTCGGAATGGAGAACATATACAGACTTCCCACGGCGATCTGACACAATAAAATACCTCCTCGTTTGATGTTTGCAAAGAACAATTTCACAACGCAGTACGCAAGCATAATAATGGTCAGCAGCCCTAATAGTCCGGAATATCCGCCCATACCTTTCAGCACAATTTCAGCAGTCGCTCCCAGATCGCTGCGGTTTGCCCCGACAAATGAACCTATCAGATCTCCTGAAAATGTGGTCTGCAAAGTAATGCAGAACTTGTACAATGCCACTGGAATCTTCGTGAACAAACTGACCGCCATGAAGCCTTTCAGCACGTTCAGACAGGTACTCTGAATGTTTGCCCGTCCGGTCTGGTACTCGATTGCCGTGTCGAACACCGCAACCGCCAATCCTGCGGCAAACAGTGTCCAGCCGAACAGCGAGAATAGCTGCAAAAATGCATCCACCCATGCAAGGTCAAAAATATCCGATCCCATGCCGTTTATCATGGCGAAAAACTCCGCGATTGCGCCGTATACCGTGTTAAAAATCCATTCCAGCATGATATCCCAGACCGCTTCGGAAATCGCTTCGCCGGCGCTTGAAAGCTTGTCGCCGACCCAATCCAGAGCGTCGCCGATCCAGTCAAACATCTCCATCACTCCATTCTCTCATTTTTTCTTCTGCCGACAATAACCGTTTCAGATTCGCATACTGCCGGTTGGAACGGCAGTAAAAACAGCGGCATTTCCGCTTCATTCTGAGGAAATACCGCTTAGTTATACGATATCGGCTGCATTTATTTTCTTTACTCATTACTCACTTCTCCTTTAATTTATACAGCGTGGAGCTTCGTCCGCCGCTTGTCCGGAAACGCTTTTCACGGGTAATCAATCCGGCGGTTTCCAGATCGTTTAACGCCCGGAATACCGTGGATTTCGACAGATGCAGATCCTCTGCAATCATTCTGACTGACGGAAAACACTCCTTGTTTTTGTTGGCACGATTGGACAGATACATATAGACTGCCACCGCCCTGTGGGGCAGTCCGTACTCGTAAATTTCTCTTGAAAAACGCAAAGCAATATCATCCTCCCGTCCTTGGAATTTTTCTTCTTTTATGAGGTTCTTCCTCAGAATCCTCATCATCTTCCGGAATCTCTTTTTTCTGCTGCGGATACTGGATTTCCACCTCACGCATCAGGGCATCCTTGCCTGTGTAGGAAACCGCCCTTGCGCCTTTGTCCTCCAAAATGTACGGTTCTTCAAAGGAAATGCCCCACTTAAAATACAGCTTTAAAGGCGAAATCATGGGATGCGCGCCTGTTTTCATGACAATAAATTGTCCCTTGGGCATAGATTTCAGTTCGTCCACTGTGAGAAGCGGTCTGCCGATCATCTGGAGCGACTGGGACTTATCCTTGCCATGGGACACACTGCCCGACAGAACCGTCTGCTCTCCCAGCGCTTTGGACAACACTTCCGCACTCTGACTATTTGGCGCAAAACCGCCGAATATGGTCAATTGCGTGTTATCCGTGATTATCTCCTGACCTTCTTTGCCGTAGTTTTTGTTCAGCTGCGCAAAAGATTGAATGATCGCTACAATGCTGATTCTTCTGGAACGGCTTGCGGAAAACATCGCTTCTGCGCCCTCGATTTTTGGAAAAGTTCCAAACTCATCGGCATAGAACATGACACGATTATCCAGTTTACCGCCGTTCTCATCAGCGATGACAAGAATTTCTCTGTACAGCTGCTGAATAATCAGCGATACCATGAAATATTTTGACTGATCTTCTTCGGGCAACACAATAAAGATTGCCGACTTTTCTCTGCAGAATTTTTCTGCGTCCAGCGCCGTTCCGAAGCACAGAATCTGCTCCATTTCTGAGTCGATAAAGCTGTTCAGACGTGACAACGCCGTCGACATAACCGACATCATCGCCTGATCCGCAGAGTACAGCGCAGACCCGGCAAGCCACTTCGCTTTATGCTCATCTGGCAACCGTTCCATCAGGGATTTGAAGCCGCTTTTCTGCTGCACAGTTTTGCCGGACTTTTTGGCCTTTTCCGGTTCCAGCAAATCCTGAATCAGTTTGAAAACCGACACAATATGCCGTTCGTTTTTCTCTCCGAACTCCGCCAACAGCAGAATCAATGAAGCCAGCAGACCCTCCGCCGCATCGTAGAAAAAAGCGTTTGCGCCGTAAGCCGCCGCATCTCCACCGCCGATGCTGATGATGGTTTTTGCCGTGATTTTGGCGTATTTCTCCGCTTTTGCTTTTGCGGAAAGATTGGTTTTGTCGGACAGATAAATGTCCATATATTTATTAACAAGATGCAGGATATTGTTTTCGTCTGAGCGAGTTGGATTTCTTAAATCCAATACGGAAACGTTGTAGCCGTAGTATTTTTGAGCAATCCTGCCGTAGTTCCGAAAAACATCTCCTTTGCAGTCTGTATTGAGAAAGCTCATGCCGCTTGCAAGAGCCAGTTCGATATTCGGATACAAGAAGTATGCGGTTTTGCCTATTCCGGCTGCGCCTACCATCAGCGTGTGTACATCACCCTCGTCCACAAGCGCAACCGTCCGTTTTCCGTGGGTTTTACAGCCGACTATCGTACCTTGAACGGAGGGAAGATTCCTGCCTTGCCGCCAGTTTTCCACGTCAAAAGGTACTTGGGTATATGTGTGTTTCACCTCCGCTTTTGTGGCAAATCTGGCAACGCCGTGCTGGCCCTGTCCCACAGTTTTCCGCTTGATTCCATTGAGCGAATAATTATTGGAGCAGTATGCCAGTATCATAAGTAAAAGAAAAATGACCGACATCGCAATGATGCCGATCAGCTGGGTTTGTGTCATTTTTCACCCTCCATATTGAATTTTATCCCTGTCTGTGATATACTGAATATATCAAATTACAGGAGGTATTACTATGCCGTTTATTAATGTAAAGACTAACGCCGCAGTCCCTGATGAAAAGGAAACTGCAATCAAATCCGCTTTGGGACAGGCAATCACTGCGATCCCAGGAAAATCCGAAAGCTGGCTCATGGTAGGCATTGAACCTGAACACATTCTTTACTTCAAAGGAGACAACGCTCCTGCCGCTATGGTTGAGGTAAGCGTTTTCGGTCATGCCGATTCTTCAGCCTATGAAAAACTAACAGACAGCGTCTGCACAATTTTAAATAAACAGCTTTCAATCGACCCGTCCAGAATATATGTCAAATACTCCGAAACCCCGAATTGGGGATGGAACGGCTCAAATTTCTGATTATCCGTAATCCAAACGGAGCGCCTCAGATGGTTCATCCAACTGAGGCGTTTCCTCCTGCGCCAACTGCGGTGCAGACAATTGCTGTTCCACCTCACATTTCACAGCGCAGTCCGCAAGCTGATACAGCTGCTTTGCCGTATGAATAATCTGTTCCTTTGTACGTGACTGCGTATGCCGCAAATCACGCATTACAGACTGATAAGCGGATTTTAAATCGTCCTGTTTTGCACACAGTTTTCCCTTATCCGTATACGCTCTGTACTCGTCCGACAGCTTTGATTTCAGCTTTTCAAACATCACATTTTCAGAGCTTCTGCCAATAAAAAATGCAGAAGCGGCTAATGAATATTCCGCCAGATACATGTATTGTCCATTTCTGAATGTTTTCGAAAGTCTGTCTATTAATCGGTCGGGATTGCATTTAAAATGCTGTAAATCCGAAACAGTTTCATAATACATTTCTTTTCTTTTGTGAGGAACAGACGGCAGAAAGTCTGCGCCGTTAAGCTGTTTTAAATCTTCATTCCAATCTTTATTAGTGGGCAGAATCCGCTTAATATCGGCATATCCGCTTTCTTTCAAAATGTCACTAAGCCTGTCCGCAGCGTCGATTCCGCCCACATCATTGTCGGTGCAGATTACAATTTCAGACAGATTTGAATGTCCTTTTAATGCTGTTAAAACAGCGTTTTCATACACGCCGTTCATGGCAATGTAGCTGTGCTTCTGCCAGCTTTCAGGATGCAATGTCAGGTAACTAAGCATATCAATCGGAGCTTCAAACACAAACAGCTTTTCCGACTCGCCAAAGTGAGCAAAGCTGTACTTTGTATCCGAACCCTCGCATGTGATGCGGAACGGTTTCCCGAAAGAATTTGTCGACCGCTTATGCGCCTGACGGGGAACGCCGTTTTCATCCACGCCCACAAACACTGCGTTGTGGTGTTTCGCATCCTCGTAAATCAGCCGCTTTTTCGCAAAATGCGTGATGATTTCCGGCGAAATAAAACGCTGTTTGATGAGGTAGGCATATACTCTGTGCATGTCCGAATTCGCTTTTGGCAAACGGAATTCCTTTGACTTTTTATCCGGCACAGCCGCTTTCGGCGGACTGTGGGCAATCGGGGTAACGCTTCTTCCCAGCAGCTCGTTCATTGCGGTCTGAAAATCCATGCCGTAAAAATACCGCATGAATTGGATTGCACCGCCTCCAACCTGATTCTTGTGATCAAACCATGTCGAGCCACGGAGCGTTATGCTGTCGTGTTTACCGCTGCCGTCATGATAAATCAGTTTGTACTCCCGTCCGGCTTTCTCTAATTTCTCGCCTCTCATGCGGAGAAATTCAGCCAGATCTACGCCGTTTGCAAGCCGCTTTTCTTCCTCTGTGTATGGAATGTAGGGCAACCGAAAAACCTCCTGTCACACGAAATATTTTTTCTTTTCAAAAGTGCGGATCACATACCGACGATCGACCAGAGGTACAACGGCGCTGTCAACGTAAAAATCAGACAACCGAATAAAATCGCCGGCGCAGTCCATTCGATCTGTCCATGCTTGCGGTAATCGGAGTAAAGCATACCCAATTTTGCAAACAGCAGAATCGCCAGTATTACGTCAATTACGGGGAATACAACATTGTTGACGATGGTTTTGATCTGGCTTTGTGCGGAGTTCCAAGTACTTTCCACTGCTCCCGCAACATCTCCGTCGGCAAATGCTGTCAGACTGCAAATCGAGGTCATAACAGCAATAGTGATTAATACAATAAATATTTTCTTTTTCATGCAAAAAACTCCTATATTTCAGTTAATTTTCCGGTGAGAACAGTCCTTGAGCTGCCCTCGGAACCGGTACAGGTGGACAGTGAAATAAACTTATCTTCATTGGAAAATTCTAAATTTCTCCAGATAAATGAGTCCGATCTCAGGTTGTCAAGCCACACATTTACATCACCTGTCACATCATAAAAGCTGTCGTAGTTTTCCAGCTGCGATACTGAGAAAAAGTCAATTTTGTACACAGCATTTTCCGTAGTCAGCCAGCCGTAATTGTGACTGTCAAAATATCCACTGTCGATAAATTTCATCACGTCCGCAAACATACTCCCGTCGCTCATGTTGTGACCGTACAGAATGTTGATTTTGCCCGTGAAATCTGCATTACAGCGGAAATCCAAAAAGATTGAACCCACCCTCAGATAGCTGCCGTCAACGGCTCTGTGAAGATAAAATTCATTGTCGCCGGAATACATTACAGGATAGTTGATTTTCGTTTCGGGGACGTTGATCCAGCCGATAGAATTGTCAATACTATTGCACAATTCCTGAGTCTGTTCCTTTAGCTTTTCTTCCGCTTCAGACGGAATTTCAGCGATACTTTCTTCTTCCGGATCACTTTTTTCCTGCACTTCCAGAAGTGTAAAATCGGGCACATACGGATTGATTTTTTCTTCCTGAATTTTCACCTGAACATCGTCACGAAGCAGCAAAAATAATCCTCCAAAAAGGAGGGCGATCGCTAAAACGACCGCCGAAATTTTGATTATTTTATTCCTCATGTTTACCGCCTTTTTTCTTTCTGATGATAAACAAAACCGAGCCTATGGCAAGGGAAAAACCTATCATGATCCACGCTAAAAGATCGCTGCCGTTGTCGCCTGTATACGGAGTAGGCTGATGTGGAATCTTGGTATTTGTCATACTGCACTTAACGATCTCGCCGTTTTCCTTGATGGTAAACGGATAAGAATTTTCATCGAGAATATATCCATCGGGAGCGTCAAATTCACGGTAGAAATAATCGCCCACACGAAGCATATCGAATGTCATGATACCCTTGTCATCTGTCCTTCCCTGAATAACAACATTGCCGTCCTTGTCGAGAATTTCAATACCGCAATTCGGTATCAGCTGACCTGTAGAAATGTCAGTTTTTGTAATTTCCACAGAACCCCTTTTCGGCTTATTTATAAAACCTTTTCCATTTTCAGCATTTGAAATTTCAACGGTTTCACTGTCTTTTTCAATACTGAACGGATACACATTTTCATCAAGAATAAAGCCATCGGGAGCGATTGTTTCCTTTAAGAAGTACTGTCCGTATTCCAGATTTTCAAGGACATAAACACCCTTTTCGGTTTCAGTCAAAACGCCGATTTTGTTCTCGTATTTTTCATCGGAATAGACTGTAAACTCAGCGCCGGAAAGCTTGTTATCCAGGTATTCCTCATCGATTTTTGTAATGGTAACGTTGCCTCTGATCTTCACATTTTCCGCTGTGATTTCAATGATTTCGCCGTCCTCGCAAACAGTTACGGGATAGCTTTCATCACTCAGAATATATCCTGTGGGTGCTTCGATTTCATGAACGATATAGCTGCCGACCGGAATCTCTGAAAACTCAAATTCACCCTTTGAATCTGACTCGGAAGTTACAATGGCATTATCTGCTGTAAATTCTTTGCAGTCCATTGCAAACAGTCCAAACAAAGCATTTTCAAGAGGTTCTTCGCTTTCATTTACCTTGAGTCCCTTGATCTTTCCACGCTTGAGATTATTCTCGAACTGTCCGCAGTCCACGTACACAGTAGTCATCTCCTGACCTTGATATTCGAAGCTTACAAGGTACTTTTCGCCGTTTAAAACATAGTGTTCGTCCGTTGCTATTTCCTGAACATAGTACTTCGCAAACGGTACTTTTTCAGCAATAACGGCCTTCATATTTTCGTCCAGAGAAACCTCTGCGATAAATCCGTTTTCGGGGATCGCATTGCCGTCTGCGGCTGTAATTTCTTCCGCCGCAAACAGTCCGAAACGTACATTTTTGTACTCGGAATTCATACCAATTCCAAAGGTTTCGTCCTGTTCCATAACCTTGGAAAGTGAAATTTCAAGCTTCTGATAGTCATTGACAAACGCCGTATTTACTGTATCTCTCACTGTTACCTCCTGTCCTGCGTAGGTTAGCTCAACAAGCTGCGGTTCGCCGTTTAAAACGTAACCGTAAGGCGCTGTAATTTCTTTAACTTCATACTTTCCAAGGTACAGCAAATCGGTTTCTGCATAGCCGTTTTCATTGGTTGCAAGCTCTGCGACAACATTGCCTGCATTGGCTCTTATCGTACCGTCAGCCGTTACAATATCCTCACTTGCTATGACCTGATACACCGCATTTGCAAGTCCGCTTTCCTCAAAAACAGGAGTATATGTTGTTTGTCCGCTTTCGTGGATCTCGCCGTTCTCATCAATATAAATTGCACTGCCAAGTGCAGTTACTGAACTGAATATATCGCCTGTTTTCTGAATGCTGATTTTACCCTTCTGAGGGGTATTTTTCTTCTCAACTTTAACGATGATCAGAGCATTTTCTTCCTCTGAGTTATCAGCGGAAATCGAGAACGCAACAGGCGTGCTGTCAAGAACATATCCGTAGGGAGCCTGCACCTCGACAAGAGAATATTCTCCGTAAGAAAGAACCTCGGGAGTGATCAGATAGCCCTCGTTGTTTGTGTAAAACACATCGATAGTTGTGGGAGTAGGATAGCTGAAAGTCATTGATATTTTCTGACCGTTTGAATCATAAATCTCAAAGCCTGCGCCCTCGTATGGAATTGTTTTTCCTGTTTCGGAGTCGACCTTTACCACCTTAACATAGCTTTCAAACTCTGCATTGTTGATGAGGTATCTGTAGGTCTGTCCGTTGTCGCTGATGTTGACATCGAAGTCTGACATAAACTCAGTTCCTTCCCAGCCCTTGGTCTGATGCACAGTGTAAACGCCGTAAGGAAGAAGTTTTGTTTCCGCAAAGCCGTTTTCATCACAGATAAGATAGTCTTTTTCGGAAGACTTTGCGTTTTCATAAGAACCTGATGATTTCAGATAAACCTGAAACTCAGCCCCTGCCTCAGGAGTTTCGATCTGAGTCGTACCGTCATCCGTATGCTTGATTATGCTGATTTTTCCCTTGATAACGTCCTCGGTGACGATCATAGAAATGGGATTGTGTTCGATCGTATAATTCTTAGCTTCTGCTCCAACCGGGTACACAGTTTCATCAAGGAGATATCCCTCTGACGGTGAGATTTCCTGAAGCGTATAATTACCGCAGACGTACTCCTTTGTTTTGAAATATCCGTCAGAATCAGTTGTGTAGGTGTCTGCCAATTTGCCGTCAAGATACAGTCCATAAACTGCTCCGGCAAGGGTAGCATTGCCCTGTGCGGAGACCATTTCTGCGTCCTGCTTTGTCACCTCAACGGTGAACTTTTTCAGAACGTTTTTGAAGGATATATTTACTGTTGCGTCCGCTGTCAGAGTTGCTGTCTGATCCGCAGGAACAACGTACTTTACGGGAACATTTTTCTCGCTGATAGTGTAAACGATTTTCTTGTTGCTGCTGTCATAAACAGGAATATCGCTGAGAATAGCAATGCCGTCAGAGCCTGTTTTTATGGTGTAGGTTTTACCGCCGCCCTTAATTTCAAAGGTACGGTCACCATTTTCACCGTCCTCCGACTGCTTGTTGATTTTAATAGAACCTTTTTTCAGATCATTGTCAAAATTCACATTTACTGTTAAATCGGCATTGCCGCTTGTCAGTGTAACATTCTTTGCTTTCGGCGTTTCATATCGTGTTGCCACATTGATTTCGGAAACTGTATAAGTCACAGCCTTACCGGTTTTCATGTCATAGACTTTGAGTCCCGAAAACTCCGCAACACCGCTGCTGTTGGTTTTCCTGGTATATGAACTGCCGTCAGAGCCGATAACCTTGAATTCGATATCCTTAACGATATCGTCCTCGGAGGTTTTGTTGACCTTGATTTTTCCAACTTGAAAATCTTCATAAACGGTCACAGTCTGATTGGCTTTCAGCTCATAAACCTTTGTTGAAAGCGCATAGCCCGTCGGTGCTTTAATTTCTTTCACATAATATGTTCCGCCGGGAAGCTTTATTGAGCCTGTGCCGTCAGCGCCAATCGTTATCTCGCCGACCTTTGTTTTGCACGCAGAATCGGAGTAAACTCCGTACTTGGCGGTACTGCCGTCAACAGGCGATTTACCGACGATCTGCGACGTTCCGTCGATACATTTTTTGATACTGAAGGTTATGTCACGGGAGGTAATTTTGTAGGCGACAAAGCTTGCAAATCTCGCCTTGCCGTCGGTGTTGTTGTTGATAACGCAGCCCTGAGAACCGTTGCACTCGATTCTCCAATGCTTGCCGCCGTCGCCGTTTCCGCTGCCAACATAAGGGGAAACAGCGTCACGGTTATATCCAAGTTTCACGAGGTAATCAAGAACAGCGTCTCTGCTGTCAAACTGCCCCATGTAAAACCACATATGACCGATTCCGTTATCCTTGGCAACGCCTGAAATTACGGCTCCGGGAATGAGATTTTCATTTTCGTAGTACTGATGACTGTCGGCGTCAAGCTTCTCATAAATCACTTCAATCGGAGCAGTTACGCCCTTGTAGGTCATGGTGCAGTTCTTGTAAGCAGAGCCGTCCGCATACTCCCAGTAATTTTGCGGAACGGGATTATTTGACGGGAATCCGGCGGTGCTTACGCCTAAATCTGTCAGGGTCGCATAAACAAGTCCGGAGCAGTCGAGACCCTTTCGGCGAACAGTTTCCATGGACTGTTTTGTAGGATTTGAGGACGAATACACGCCGTCGTAGCCCTTGCAGTCCCAGCCGTATGGAACTCCGAGGTACGTCGCTGCCTGTCTGATAACCTCGTCTCCTGAGAGCAGCGGTTCTTTGGCGGTTTCAGCGGCATTAGTTTTAAGGCCGCCGAGATTTGTTCCGATTAAAGTAAAGGCGCAGAGTCCTGCCATAAGACCTGCGCTGATTTTTTTCAGTATTCTATTTTTAAACATATTTACCTCCAAAAGAAAAAGACTCGCATTTGCGAGTCTCTCATAATTATTTTATTCATATCTCACGCTGCTGATGATGTCAGCAGATGCAATATATCTTTCATTTTCATCCACAATTTCTATGAAACCGCACATATTTTCCGTCAGGAAACATCCTGCCTGCGTGTCCAGAACATACCACACACCGTCGATTTTAACCACATTTGCAACATGTCCGTAAAGCTGATTTTCGGTCCATGCAAAGTAACATTCCAGACCGTATTCAAGGCACATTTCATAGGTCTGATATGCATACTGTACGCAAGTTCCGCTGCCGCTTGAGGTCATAAAATTGTACACTTCAAGCGCCTTTTCATAGTCGGATAAACCGCATTCGACGGCTGAAGATTCTTTTTCATATTCCTCCGGTTCTGTAGCTGTAGCCGACGTAATTTCGGGAATTTGCGATGGATCTGTTTGAACGGGAACATCAGATTTTTCAGTTGTATTTTCAATAATCAACTCAGAAAAATCATCATGATTTTCATCGTAAGCTTCAGCAGTCTCTGTAACCTCCTGCCGTTCGGAAATTTGCGGTTCTTCCGGGATTTTTTCTTTCTGCTGATTAATTACAGCAGTTGTTTGAGTGGTAGTTTCAGACTGATGTGCGAATGTTGTAATCTCAGCCGAAACTGTTGTAATTTCTGCTATTTTAGTCGTTGTAACTGATGTTATCTGCGTTGTCTGAAATGTGAATATTTCCGCTTTTTCCGGTGTGTTTTCAGATTCGCCGCAGGCTGACAGAAGTGCAGTCAGAATAAGGATAAGCATTGATTTTTTCATATTGATCAGCTCCTTCATATTTCTTGTTGACACCACAATACCATAAAATCAACGCAATATCCAGACTCTTTGCGGAAATTCTACCTTTTCAATATGGCGGAGGGCGGATTTTTAAGCAGAACCAATCAAGCATTAAATTTCACCGCCTTCACCATCGCAGTCGCCCTGAAAAACGCAGCTTTCACAGCCGTCTACGCTGTTGCATATCTCCATTAGCTCAACATCCGAAAGCTTACGGCGGATGGCTGTCAACACAACGCCATCCTCGTTTACTTCAAGTTCAACATTGACAGGAAGACCGTTTTCATCAAACAGTCCTCTGAAATTTGTCACGCCGTTTTTGGCAAGTATCTGTGAAAATATAACTTTTTTCATAAATAAAAATCTCCTTCATTAAAAAATGAGAGTTGGTTAATTGCACCAACTCTCTGTGTTGTATCGTAATTTGAAATCAGCAGTTCCGCATACCGACAGCCGCCGTCATATCGCTGTGCCAAGTTGTTAAGTCTGCTGATCTCCTCAATGTAAACTCCCGGATTGTCCCATAGATCACGTATTTCCGGACAGTCGTTGTAGGACACTAAAAATTTTCCTGAACACCCAAGCAATGTGTCCCTCAGTCTGATGTGGTCTTTTGTCTGAAATCCCACGTCTTTATAGTAGTTCTCTGTTGCAAAATACGGCGGATCGCAATAGAAAAAGCTCACCGGGCGGTCATACTGCCGTATCAGCTTTTCAAAGTCACGATTTTCAATAACCACTTTTTGCAGCCGTCTTGCCGCCATATCTATCTGCGGAAAATCCGACCAGATGGAATGAGGCTGACAAGCGAAGCTGTCCAGTCCCGAAGCGTAGCTATATCGAATCAGCTGATAAAACTTCACCGCTCTGTCAACATCTCTGAATCTGCTGAACAGCCCTCGTTTGTGCAAACCTGCAATCCAGTCAAAATCCTCACGGGAATTCAGGACATACCGCAGCTTGTATTTCAGCTTATTCGGCTTGTCCCTGACACAGCAGTACAGATTCACCAGATTGCTGTTGTAATCGTTGAACACCTCCATTTCTCCGCCTGGCGGCTTGTGAAATAATACCCAACCTGCGCCTCCGAAAACCTCGATATACCTCTCGTAATAGGTTGGAAACCTCGCAAGCACGGCGTCCCTGAGCGCCTTTTTGCCGCCCACCCATGACATAAAGCTGTTCATGTAACTCCTTTCTGCCGCTGCCAACAACAAAAAGAAAAAGCCGCTTTGCAAGCAACAGAAATTTTCTGCTGTTGGCAAAACGACCTATACCAATTATTTTATTCGACTGTTGTCTATTTTATTTTTTTCCAGATCTTCATCTGCTCTTTTTGCAGCACTGCACAGCGCCATTGTAAATACACCGACCGTACCGCCGAAGAGCAAACCAAGTATAAATCCAAGCATAATCTCACCACCATTCATATTATTGTCAGTTCGTTTAATCCTCATTCCCGAACTCCTTTTTCAGTCTGCCGATAATGTACGCCTGCCCCTTTCCTGTAACAAATGTCTGCTGATAGGTTTTGGTAAATGAATTAGTTTCAAAAACGGACTCCTTGACCGCAAAATATCTACGATCAATATACTTTTGATACGGCAGATTATCCGACATCAAAATCTCATTTTCCCGAAGCCAGCGGAACAGTCTGTTTCTTCCTATAGGAATATTTTCTTCCACGGCAAGCTTCGCCATTGCGTTCATGTCGATAAGATTATCGGTATTCGACACCTGATTTGCGAACTCAACTAACGGTTCATCGTGACGGATTCGCTCATTCAGTTTGTTGATAGCGGTCATCTGCAGACGGAAAAGATTTCGGTATGGTTCTTCAAGAAAGGGGAGGTAGTTTTCTATGAACATATCCTCGTTGGCGACGTAACCTCCTGTGCGCCTTATCGTTGGGAGTATCTTAGTTGTGATCCATTTACGAAAAGGCTTCGCCTGTGGTTTGTCACTTCTAAGAATTACATCATAAAGTCCGCTTTCGCTAACTGCCGTCATTTCTCGGCACTGTCCACCTGATGTCAGTTTAACTGACATCAGCTCATCGCTGTCCAGACGACCGGCAACCATTCTTGAATTGCTGATTTCAAGCGCTTTGCATACATCTGCAAGCACAAACCACGGTTCGCCGTTTTTTATCACCGTCCTGATTTGACCAAACTCTTCACTCTCAAAAATCTTAATCATATTTTCCATTATTTATTTCCTCATCAAATTTCAATAAATTTCTTGCAATGTCCTCAACAACAGGTACGCTCACTGCGTTTCCTGCCTGTTTATATAACTGTGCGTCGGACATTCCGATTGTCTGAACCTTATAAAACTGCTCATCTGTAAAGCCTTGCAATCGCCAAGCCTCAATGGGCATGAGACGTCTTATCCTGCCGTTATGAACTATGCCGTGCCTGTCCGTGACGGTTAGCGTAAACATCGGCTCGTTGGGTTCTTTGATACGTCTGCCGTTCTGCCAAGTTTTTTCCTTAAACGGATTGAGAATTGCTCTCGGGTCGGTGTCCCGACAGGACTCTTTCGCGCTATAATTTTCATGTGAATCATACAAAATATCGCGCATTTTTTCTCCGGTCGAGCCGTAAAGAATAGTTTCTGTAAAGGGTGGAAACGAAATGGGTCCAGCGTCACGCTGGTCCATTCTTGTATGAAGACATCTTGCGTTTTCCGTAATCTGCGGATTTTCGTTCAGATCGCAAAAAACAGCGGAGTGTTCACCTTTGTGGTTACTCACTCCGCTGTCCTGCCGTGCGGTTATGCATCTTGCTGTATCCGTTAAATTCGGAGGAGGGTTGCTGTCAATAAAGTAAAGACCTGTTTTACCGCCCATACCTCCCGAACCGCTGCATTGCGTTACCGCAAGTCCATCGGGAGCATAAACCCTCGAACCCTGACTTCCACCGATTATTTGTTCAGTTTTCCTGCTATTTTCGCTGTCGCTTCTGCCGAAAGCCAGTATTTTTCCGGAACAATTGATTCCAAGACATCCTGCAATATATACTCTCTTTCGGACTTGGGGAAGATAATCGGCGCTGTTATACACACGCCATTCCACGCAATACCCCAATTTGCAAAGCGTTTCAATGATTTTGGCAAAAGTTCTCCCCGAATCAATCCCCATGAGTCCGGGTACGTTCTCAAACAAAAAATAGCGAGGTCTTTTGCTTTCAAGAATTCGGGCAAGTTCAAAGAAAAGATCGCCTCGCTCGTCTGCAAAGCCTTTTCTTGCCCCGCATACCGAGAACGGCTGGCAGGGGAAACCTCCGGTAAGGAGATCAAAGTCCGCAAGCTCTCCGGCGTTAATATTTCTGATATTTTCATAAAATTGCTCATCTCCCGTGTCATACAGCGTTCTGTAGGCTTTCTGTGCGAACTTGTCGATTTCGCACCATGCCACAATTTTAAAACCTCCGACCCTTTCCAGAGCGGAACGGAAGCCTCCGATGCCCGAAAATGCGTCGAATACTCGTATCATCTGACCATCCCTTTCTTTTTGGATAATAAAAAAGCGGCTAAGTCCTTTTCAAAACTTAACCGCTACATTGTCATGTTCATTTCAAAATTTTCTGACAGCCCTTCAGTTTTTTCCATTTTCTCAGACAGATTTTCCTCCTGCTGAATTACATGAAATTTGTCCTCGCCGGGAATGAGAGAAAGGGAACGTCCGTTGTCCCATTTCATTAATAACTGACCGGCGTCATCAACTGCAATTACCGTTCCTTTTGTGCCTGATGGAATCGGCTGTGGATCGTTTTCCATGCTGTCAAGGCATATTCTTGTGCCTTTGGGGTATCTTTCTTTCATCATTTCAACTTTTCTTCTGTTGTACATAATTCACCTCACATCGTCATGCTCATACCGGGTTCTTCCGTGAGTTTCTCAACTTGAGACAATTCCATTTCTTCTCCTGTTTGCAGCGACCAGTCGTTGCTGTCGTTCCAGAAGCTGACATAGATCTCGCCGTAATCGGCGGTTTTGATCGGATACTGCTCCATGCCCTCAAAAAAGCCATCCGAACATTGACCGATCAGGTGACTGCGCAGATCTTCCAGTTCATTGTTTGTTAATTTCTCAGTAATCTGACATTCAAACACGCCCATGAGTTCACCGTTGATTTCCTTGACAGATGGAATTGCCGAGAAAACTTTTTCGCTGACTGCCGGATTATTGTCAAAATACACCATCAATCCACGATTTTCTTCTTCCGGTTCAGAGTAATCCTGAATGAAATCGTTGATTTCATCTGCACAGTCTACTGCATACTTTGAGGGAATTTCCTCCATCTCATCCATGACTTCTTCGTCAAACTCATAATCGGATTCGTCATACTCCCTGACGAGGCGCAGAGGACAATAAAACGTCAGCTCCTGAGTAGGCTTCACTTCAACTGTGATATCCGGCTGAAAGGGAACTTCGATGGACTGACTTTCCGCCATCTGAATGTCCTCTCGTTCACGAAGCATTGCTGTTACCGAATCACGCAGAACGGACTTTACATCCAAATCGGATTCTTCCAAAAGCTTGTCAAAAGTGAAGCTTGTTTCACCGTAGTGGGCAAGCTCTGCAATTTTATCAGCAATTTTTTTCAAGCTTTTATGCAATTTCTGTTCAGAAACCGTAAGCTCGCTGTTTTCAACCAATGCTCTTGCATTTGGTATGAATTGGGACTTTCGAGCGTATGACATACCCTCAGACTCAACCAGAATACCATCGCCGCTGTCATAGTCAAGAAATAGCAAACAATGGGCAACATCATTGCTGTCGATGTACATCAAATCACAATACTCGGCAATATATGGATTATCATTAAGAGCGTCATTTTTGAGCCTATTAAACGAATTTCCGTACAATGTGATTACTTTCTCCACACTGATTTCATATGTTTTGTAGCTGTTCACCTTATGATTAAGCGTGCTGTTAAATTTTAGTTTCTTCATCTTATTCCTCCGTAAATATTTTTTAAGCGGTATTTTCTGTTTCTTCTGTTTCACCTCCGTCTGGGCACAAAAAAAGACCGCTTTGTTTAGTATCACTGCTTCGTGATACCAGACAAAACGGTCTTGAAAAGTTTATATACTATTCTACATATGAAAAAAGGCATATCTAAGATTATTTTTCCCAAATTTGTCTCTGAATTCTGAAATATTAAAAAATCGCGGGTTCGAATCCTTCTTATTGGGTTCATTCATCCATGGTTTTTAACCTTGATTTTTCGCCGTCAGAGCAGCAAAAAAGCCCGTAGATACGGGCTTTGCGGACTATTCATCTTTTTTATGATTACAATATGGTGCGCCAGGAGGGACTCGAACCCCCGACCTACTGGTTCGTAGCCAGTCACTCTATCCAGCTGAGCTACTGGCGCATAACTTAAAGCTTTATTATTATATCACGTTATAATAAAAATGTCAAGAGAAATTTTCAAAAAAATGTAAAACTAATAAATATTTTTAAAAATAGGCGAAAAAAATAATAAAACTCTTGACAAATGAAAAAAATAGGAATATAATTAATGGGTATGCAAGTGTATTTTATACTTGCATTAAAGATTTTTTGGAAAAGGAGGAAGAATATGCCAACATTTAATCAATTGGTTCGTAAGGGAAGACAGGTTCTTGATGTTAAGTCAACAGCTCCGGCACTTCAGAAAGGTTATAATGCCAAGAAGAAGACAGCTATTGATCAGAGCTCACCTCAGAAGCGTGGTGTCTGCACAGCAGTTAGAACTTCAACACCTAAAAAGCCTAACTCAGCTATGAGAAAGATCGCCAGAGTAAAGCTTACAAATGGTCACGAAGTTACAGCTTATATTCCTGGTATCGGTCATAACCTTCAGGAACACAGCGTTGTTCTTATCAGAGGCGGACGTGTTAAGGATCTCCCAGGTGTACGTTACCATATCATCAGAGGCACACTTGATGCACAGGGCGTTGCTAACAGAATGCAGGCTCGTTCAAAGTACGGTGCAAAGAGACCAAAGGCAAAATAATTGAAATAGGATAACTGCCACAGGATTATATGTGGAGATTTAATATATTAAATCCTCTGCATTGGTCTTGACGTCAGAAAAATGACGAGTACCTATGAATTCATGAAAAAATGTGAAGGAGGGAAGCGAAATGCCAAGAAGAGGTAAAATCGCAAAACGTGATGTACTGCAGGACCCAGTATACAACTCAAAGCTTGTTACACGTCTTATCAATAATATAATGTTAGACGGTAAAAAGGGTGTTGCACAGAAAATAGTTTACGGTGCATTTGATATTGTAGCTGAAAAGACAGGCAAGGACGCTCTGGAAGCTTTTGAAGAAGCAATGGAAAATGTTATGCCGGTTCTTGAGGTTAAGGCTCGCAGAATGGGCGGTGCCACATATCAGGTTCCAATGGAAGTACGTCCTGAAAGACGTCAGACACTGGGTCTGAGATGGATCACAAAGTACTCAAGAGAAAGAAACGAAAAGACAATGAAGGAAAGACTTGCCGGTGAAATCATGGACGCAATCAACGGTACAGGCGGCGCCTGCAAGAAGCGTGATGATACACACAAGATGGCGGAAGCAAACAAGGCGTTTGCACACTACCGCTGGTAATCTGCAATTGTAAAATTTAAGGAGGAGAATTATGCCAAGAGATTGTTCGCTTGAACATACAAGAAATATAGGTATAATGGCTCACATTGACGCAGGTAAAACCACAACAACAGAGCGTATCCTGTTTTATACCGGTATTAACCATAAAATAGGCGAGACTCATGAAGGTGCTGCTACAATGGACTGGATGGAGCAGGAGCAGGAAAGAGGTATTACAATTACTTCTGCTGCTACTACTGCATACTGGGCAGGCCACAGACTTAATATTATCGACACTCCCGGACACGTTGACTTTACAGTTGAGGTTGAACGTTCACTGAGAGTTCTTGACGGCTCAGTAACAGTATTATGTGCTAAGGGCGGTGTTGAACCTCAGTCTGAAACCGTTTGGAGACAGGCTGATGAATACAAGGTACCGAGAATGGCTTATGTCAATAAGATGGATATCATGGGCGCAGACTTCTACAATGTAGTTGATATGATGAAGACCAGACTTCATTGTAATGCTGTTCCAGTTCAGCTACCTATCGGTGCAGAGGAAACATTCAAGGGAATCATTGACCTTATTGAAATGAAAGCGTATGTTTACTATGATGATCTTGGAAAAGATATCAGAGTAGAAGACATTCCTGCTGATATGGCTGAAAAGGCTCAGGAATATCATGATGCACTTATGGAATCAGTTGCTGAACAGGATGACGCATTGATGGAAAAATATTTTGCAGGTGAAGAACTTACAATTGATGAAATCAAGGCTGCTATAAGAAAAGCAACAATTGCTAATGAAATGGTTCCGGTAACATGCGGTACTTCATATAAAAATAAGGGTGTTCAGAAGCTTCTTGACGCTATTGTAGATTATATGCCGTCACCGCTTGATGTTCCTGCAATCAAGGGTATTAATCCTGATACTGATGAAGAATGTGTAAGACATTCTTCAGATGATGAACCGTTTTCAGCGCTTGCATTCAAGATCGCTACTGACCCATTTGTTGGTAAGCTCTGCTTCTTCAGAGTTTATTCAGGTACAGTAAATGCAGGTTCAACAGTACTGAATGCTACAAAGGATAACAAAGAAAGACTTGGTCGTATCCTTCAAATGCACTCAAACCACAGAAAAGACATTGAAACAGTATATGCAGGTGATATTGCTGCAGCTGTTGGTCTTAAAAATACAACTACAGGCGATACGCTTTGTGACGAAAAGCACCCCGTAATTCTTGAATCTATGGAATTCCCTGAACCGGTTATTCAGCTGGCTATCGAGCCAAAGACAAAGGCTGGTCAGGAAAAAATGGGTATTGCTCTTGCAAAGCTTGCAGAAGAAGACCCGACATTCAGAACTTATACTGATGAAGAAACAGGTCAGACAATTATTGCCGGAATGGGAGAACTTCACCTTGAAATCATTGTAGACAGACTGCTTCGTGAATTCAAGGTAGAAGCAAATGTCGGTGCTCCTCAGGTTTCTTATAAGGAAACAATTAAGGGTAATGCCGATGTTGACCATAAGTATGCAAGACAGTCCGGTGGTAAGGGTCAATACGGTCATGTTAAGATCAGAGTTTCACCTAATGAATCCGGTAAGGGTTATGAATTCAAAAATTCAATTGTCGGTGGTGCTATTCCTAAGGAATACATTCCAGCAGTTGACAAGGGTATTCAGGGTGCTATGAAGTCCGGTATTCTTGCAGGCTACGAAGTTGTTGACGTTTGCGTTGAACTGTATGACGGTTCTTATCATGAAGTTGACTCTTCGGAAATGGCATTCCAGATTGCTGGTTCAATGGCATTTAAGGAAGCTATGAAAAAGGCAACTCCGGTTCTGATGGAACCTATCATGAAGGTTTCGGTTATTGTTCCTGATGATTATACAGGTACTGTAATCGGTGATTTGAGTTCACGCCGTGGACAGATTCAGGGTCAGGAAACAAGACCTGGTGCTGTTCAGGTTGACGCTCTTGTACCGCTTTCAGAAATGTTCGGATATTCTAATGATCTTCGTTCAAATACACAAGGTCGCGGACAGTATTCAATGGAACCGCACAGCTATCTTGAAGTTCCTAAGAATATTGCAGAAAAGATTATGACATCAAGAAATAAAAATGCTTGATTAAAATAATCAGAAATATTTTCTAAAAACTCTTGAATTTTATTTTAATATATGATAAAATGATATTCATAAGTAATCTATATTATTTTTAAGGAGGACTTTTCCAATGGCAAAGGCTAAATTTGAAAGAAATAAACCGCATGTTAACATTGGTACAATCGGACACGTTGACCATGGTAAGACAACTCTTACAGCTGCTATTACTAAGACACTGGCTCTCAAGGGTCAGGCTCAGTATGAAGCTTACGACATGATCGATAAGGCACCGGAAGAAAGAGAACGTGGTATCACAATTAATACAGCTCACGTTGAATACGAAACAGACAATCGTCACTATGCACACGTTGACTGCCCTGGACACGCTGACTATGTAAAGAACATGATCACAGGTGCTGCTCAGATGGACGGTGCTATCCTCGTAGTTGCTTCTTCTGACGGTCCTATGGCTCAGACAAAGGAACATTTGCTTCTTGCTCGTCAGGTTGGCGTTCCTTACATTGTTGTATTCATGAACAAGGCTGATCAGGTTGATGATCCTGAGCTTCTTGAACTTGTTGAAATGGATATCAGAGCTACTTTGGACGAATATGAATTCCCAGGCGATGATACACCTATTATCAAGGGTTCAGCTCTTGCTGCACTGAATGCTCCTGATGATATCAATGATCCGGCATATGCTCCAATTATTGAACTTATGGATGCAGTTGACAGCTACATTCCTACTCCGGAACGTAAGTCAGACCTTCCTTTCCTTATGCCTATCGAAGATACTATGACAATTTCCGGTCGTGGTACTGTTGTTACAGGTAGAGTTGAAAGAGGTCAGCTCAAGACTGGTGACGAAGTTGAAATTGTTGGTCTTTCTACTGAAAAGGGCAAGACAGTTGTTACTGGTATCGAAATGTTCAGAAAGACTCTTGATTATGCTGAAGCAGGCGATAATATCGGTGCTCTTCTCCGTGGTGTTACAAGAGATCAGGTTGAAAGAGGACAGGTTCTTTGCCAGCCAGGTTCTATCCACCCACATACAAAGTTTAAGGGTCAGGTTTATGTACTGAAGAAGGAAGAAGGCGGACGTCATACTCCATTCTTCACAAACTACAGACCACAGTTCTATTTCAGAACAACTGACGTTACTGGTATCATCACTCTTCCAGAAGGCGTTGAAATGTGTACTCCTGGTGATAACGTTGAAATGAACGTTGAACTGATTACACCAATCGCTATCGAAGAAGGTTTGCGTTTTGCTATCCGTGAAGGCGGACGTACAGTAGGTTCAGGTGTCGTTACAGCTATTAACGAATAATTAAAAATTTTTATATGAAACAGGAATGACGAAGTCATTCCTGTTTTTGTTTTGTATAAAAATAATAATTACAGTAATAATATAAAACAGAATATTTTATTGGAGAAAAAATATGGAATATATACAAACTGAAAAAAAATCTATTTTTAACATATTAATTTTAGCAATTTTTGCATCAATAGAAATTATTTTTTGCTTTACTCCTTTGGGATCTATTCCTATTGGACCTGGAATCGTTGCTACATTAGCCCATATTCCGGTTATAATTTCTGCTTTTTTACTTAAAAAAAAATATAGCTTAATTATGGGCGGTATTATGGGTTTGTGCTCGTTCATATGGTGGTCTACAATTGGTTTGGCGAGTCCGACTTCTTTTGCTTTTACTCCATTTTCTGAATTTGGAAATTTCTACAGCATAATAATTTGCTTTATTCCAAGATTATTAATACCATTTTTTACATCTGTGACATTTGATTTTCTGAAAAGAAAAATAAATATCAGTGTATCAGCCGGTATTTCAGCTGCATTTTCTACTTTTCTACACTCAGTTATGGTTTTGGGTATGATTTATTTATTTTTTCATAAAAATACAAATGTTTCAGAATTACTGGGAAAAAATTTTTTGAACTTTGTAATTTTATGGGCAGGTGTAAATTCGATAATTGAAATAATTACTGCGGGTTTCGTTGCAGCGATGGTGATAAAGCCTTTAAAATCGTTAAAAAGTGATAAAATATAATAACAAATAATTTATATTATATAGGCAGACTGATTAAATAAATTAGTCTGCTTTGTGCATTATTAACAAAAATAAGACATGATTTTCAGCTTCTTTTATTTTAGTATATCTTTAATTTTTCTTGACGTTTTCTTATAATTGAGTTATAATAATATGTACACGGTGGTGAAGTGTGGTAAAGTAGTGTAAAAAATTCATTTTTTTGGTGAAATCAGTCCAAAAAATCCGAAAGGTGGTGTCTGGAATGGCTTTGACGGCTCTTATGGGTACATATCATCATAATATTGATGCCAAGGGCAGAATGAGCTTTCCGACAAAACTAAGGGATTTGCTAGGCGGAGAATTTTATGTTACGAAAAGCATAAACCAGAAGTGTCTGACTATTTATTCAAAATCAGAATGGGAAAAACTTGCCAATAAAATTGCAGAGCTTCCTGATTCTATGGGCGGGCTTGATATTAAAAGATGGCTGTTTTCCGGTGCCGGAGAACTTGTTCCGGACAAGCAGGGACGTGTTTTAATACCGTCTGATCTCAGAGAGTTTGCGGGACTGAAAAAAGACGTTGTCGTAATCGGTCTGGATGATAAAGCTGAAATCTGGGATAAGGAATTATGGGACGCACAGCAGAGCAATATGGATATGTCGGCAATGCTGGCAGCTATGCAGCAGCTTGGTATTTAAGGAGTAATTATGGAATTTTCTCATGTTTCGGTTTTGCTTAATGAATGCATAGAAGGACTTGATATCAAGCCGGACGGAATTTATGTTGACTGTACTATCGGAGGCGCCGGCCATTCAATAGAAATTGCCAAAAGGCTTGGAGAAAATGGAAAATTAATTGGTCTGGATCGTGATCCGGACGCAGTTAAAGCTGCCGGAGAAAGACTCAAATGCTATAATGCACAGGTCGTAAGGAGCAATTATTCAGATCTAAGAAACGTTCTTGATTTACTGGGTATTGATTCTGTTGACGGAGTGCTTATGGATCTTGGAGTTTCGTCTCATCAGCTGGATACTCCTGAAAGAGGATTTTCTTATCATTATGACGCTCCTTTAGACATGCGTATGAGTCAGGATGGAATCAGCGCTTATGATATTGTAAACGGCTGGTCCGAAGAACAATTGGTCAGAATCATATTTGAATTCGGTGAAGAAAAGTTCTCCAGAAGAATTGCCAGAAATATTGTTTTAAGCAGAGAAGTAAAGCCTGTTGAAACAACGCTTGAGCTTGCTGAAATAATAAAAAGAAGTGTTCCGGCAGCGGTGAAGAGGGAAAAGAATCCCTGCAAGAAAACTTTTCAAGCTATAAGAATTGCTGTTAATGGTGAATTTGACCATTTATCCTGCGGTTTAAATGCCGCATTTGACTGTCTTAAACCTCATGGAAGGCTGGCAGTTATAACGTTTCATTCATTGGAAGACAGACTTGTAAAACAGTGTTTTGCAGGTTTGTGTAAGGGTTGTATATGTCCTCCGGATTTTCCTCAGTGTGTATGCGGAAGAGAGCCCAGAGGGAAGCTTGTAAACAGAAAACCTATAGAGGCTTCACCTTATGAGCTTGAACATAACAATCGCAGCAGAAGTGCAAAACTAAGAATCATAGAAAGGAGATAGGTGCTTTGTTATGGCGGCAGATAATTCAGCTTATGATTATTTTTTACAAAACAATCCTCACAAACCGGAAAATAATAAACCTGTTAGTAATGCAGAAAAAAGAATACCTGCCGAAGAACCGGAAACAGTACGTGTACCTAACATCGCTATGAAAGTAACGCCTCCTAAAAGAGGTTCAGCATCAAAAGTGTTTATTGCTGCACTGTCTGCTTTACTTGTATTTTTCTGTGTTATTTACGGAAGAGTAGAAACAAACAGGATGTATCAACAGATTGCTGCACAGAATCAGAAGCTTGAAGTTGTTCAGAGTGAGAATGTACGGTTAAAATCAGAACTTGAAAGTAAAATGACTCTGAAAAATGTTGAAGATTATGCAGTAAATGTATTGGGTCTGCAAAAGCTTGATAATTCACAAATAAAATATGTGCAGACGCAGACTGATGATATAATCGAAATCCCTGAAGAAAATAAAAACATATTTGTGAGAGCAAAAGAGAAAATTAACAGCTTTCTGGAATATATTTTTGGATAGGGCATATTATTAATTAGAAAGACGGCTGATAAAAAGAAAAAGCATGCTGTCGAGGCTATATTGGAGAATCAAAACGGGTGTACGGAAATAGGAAGAAAGGTGCAGTCACGTCTGCAAGTGACTGTACTGGTCTTCCGCATTAAATAATTTCTTATTGCCGTTTACCGGTAAAAGTTTATGTGATTGAATCTTGAATGATTTTTATTTTTAAGATTTAAAAATATTTAAGTTTTAGAAATGGATTAAGCATTTGCCTGGCAGGGAGAAGTTTAAGGAATCCCTGCTATTTTTATAAGCAATATCGGTACATGAATGCGATCGTATTAACAACAGGTATTACGGAGGTTTTTATGGCAGATAAGCCCACTATTCAAATGAAAAAGCGTACCAATAGATTTATATTGATCGGTATGATGGCGTTTGCCGGAGCCATTATTGCTCAGCTTTTTAAATTATCTATAGTTGATAATAGCTTTTATCAAGAAAAAGCAAACGAATATCATTTTGGTGAAATTTCAATATCGGCTAACAGAGGTTCTATATATGATGCAAACGGTGTAATTTTAGCGCAGAGCGCTACGGTTTATAAAATATTTATGGATCCTGATTTGTTCAGAAGCGAATTGGAAAAGAAAAAAGAAAATGCCGAAGCACAGCAAAAACAAATAGCAAACGGCGAATTGCCTTCCGGAACCGTGGTAAAAACGGCTGATCAGGTTCAGGAAGAGATAATTTCATTTCTTGCCGAAAAGCTTGAAATTAAAGAAGAAACTGTAAGATCGGCTATGGAGGAAAATACTCAGTATAAAATTCTGAAAACTCAGGTTGAAAAACCTGTTGCCGATGAAATTATCGCTTTTATGGACGAAAACTCATTAAATTCAATACAAATTGAAGAAGATACGAAAAGATATTATCCTCAGGATGAATTGGCAGCATCGGTAATCGGTTTTACAAACGGAGACGGAGACGGTCAGTACGGTATAGAATATCAATATGACGATTACCTTTCCGGTACGGATGGAAAAGTAATATCAGCAAAAGATGCGTACGGAAACGAAATGCCTTACAGATATGCAAAAACCTATGAGGCACAGGACGGAAATTCGGTTTATCTTACTATAGACAGGACTTTGCAGTATTCCTTAGAAAAGAATCTTGAAGAAACTGTAAGCCAGTTTGAAATTGAAGACAGAGCATGCGGTATTATTATGAATGCCAAAACAGGAGCAATTCTTGCTATGGCTACAGCTCCGGGTTTCAATCTGAATGAACCGTCGGAGGTTCCGGATTTGCAGATAGCTCAGGCAGCACAGGATATGGAGCTTCTTGATATTGATAAAAATGAAGTTATAAAAAAAGACAATGCAAAGTCTTATCTCGACCAGCTTACCGAGGAACAGCTTGACGAAGCGTATGTTGCGGCAAGAGAACAGCAATGGAAAAATAAAGCGATAACGGAGCTGTATATTCCAGGATCGGTATTTAAGGTAGTTACGAGTTCGGCGGCGCTTGAGGAAAAAGCGATTTCTGTAAACGATAGTTTTGACTGTACCGGTGCTTTGGTTGTCGTGGAGGGCACTGATCCTATTCACTGCTGGAAAACTTCAGGACATGGGTTACAAACGTTTACAGAAGCTATTACTCATTCATGTAATCCGGCATTTATGGAAATCGGACGAAGATTGGGTGCAGAAAGCTTTTTCAATTATTTTAAGGCTTTCGGACTTACTGAAAGAACAGGAATAGACCTTCCTGCGGAGGCAACCAGCTATTATCAGGGACTTAATGGAATGGGTGCTGTAGAGCTTGCGTCTTGTTCTTTCGGACAGACTAATAAGGTCACTCCTATAGAAATGATAACTGCGTATGCAGCAGTAATTAACGGAGGAGAACTGGTTACTCCTTATGTTGTAAGCAAAATTGTCGATACCGACGGAAACGTTGTTCTGACAAATGAAAAGACAGTTAAGAGACAGGTCATTTCAGCAGATACTTCAAAAATTATGTGTGAAACACTTGAAACCGTAGCAATTGAAAACGGCGCTTACATAAAAGGATATCATGTAGGAGGAAAGAGCGGTACGTCTGAAAAGCTTGACGAATATGCGGGTACTGACGAAGATCCTATGAGATATGTTGCGTCATACTGTTGTTTTGCTCCGGCAGATGATCCGGAAATTATAATGCTTATTATGGCAGACGAGCCAATGTCCGGGGAATATTACGGAAGTAAGGTTGCAGTACCGTGTTCAAGAAAAGTCATGGAAGAAATTCTTCCTTACCTTGGTTATTATCCGGAATATACTGATGAAGAAGCTGAAAATCTGGACGTTTCAGTTCCGTTTGTTGAAGATTTATCCCTTGAGGACGCTAAAAAAGCTGTAGAAGAAAAGGGTCTTACATGTCAGGTCGTAGGTGAGGGAGATACCGTCTGCGGTCAGATGCCTATTACAGGCAGCGTTGTAGCTCAGGGCTGTACGGTTGTCCTTTATACTGAAAATAATTATAAACCGGAATATGTTGAAGTGCCGGATCTTTCCGGATACGGACTTTCTGATGCGAATTATATTCTTACGAATATGGGATTGAATTTTATTGCAGGAGGCGCTTCAACTGATTCAAGCTCTGCTGTTGTACAGTCTCAGTCGGAACCGGCAGGGTCTAAAGTTCCGGTAGGTACTGTTATAGAATTGACCTTTGGCGTTAATGATCAGTCAGGTTGAATATAGCAGAGAGTAAAAGCCAAAAATAAATGATGATTAATGATTTTATACAGGCGGTGTAAATAATGAGACTTTATAAACTTATTGAGGGTTTAGCCGATATAAATATTCCGGACAGAGAAATCAGTTCGGTAACTGATAATACAAAAAAAGTACGGAAAGATTGTATTTTTGTCTGTGTGAAGGGCGGTTCTTTTGACGGTCATGACGCTGCGGCAGAAATGCTGGAAAAAGGTGCGGCAGTTATTGTTGCTGAAAGGGATCTGGGATTGGGAAACAAACAGATCATTACCGATAATTCAAGGAAATTTTACGGAGAATTGTGTGCCGCATGGTTTGATCATCCGGAAAAAAAATTAAAAATAATCGGTGTCACCGGAACAAACGGAAAAACAACTATTACAAATGTTATTAAAAATATTTTTATGAAAAACGGCGTAAAAACTGGTCTTATCGGTACTATATGCAATGAAATAGGAGATGAAACTGTTCATACTGATAATACGACTCCAATGGCTTTTGATTATATGTGTCTTTTGGATAAGATGGTAAAGGCAGGATGTAAATATGCAGTTATGGAGGTTTCCTCTTTCGGATTGGTTCAGCATAGAATAGGACCTACACATTTTGATATGGGAATTTTTACAAATCTCACTCAGGATCATTTGGATTATCATAAAACGATGGAGAATTATTATCAGGCAAAAAGAATGATGTTTGATGAATGTGATTATGCTCTGATCAATACAGACGATGAATACGGCAGAAGAATTTTCAGTGAGATTAGCTGCAAAAAAGAAAGATACGGAATCAGTTCCGAAGCTGATTATTATGCAGATGCAATTAAAATTAAATCGGACGGAACAAGCTTCTGGTACTGTTATAACGGAAAATCACAGCTTGTTAATATGAAAATGACGGGAATGTTCAATGTATCAAATGTAACGGCGGCAATTTCTGTTTGTCTGAAAGCCGGTTTGCCGATCGAAGATATTTTAAACGCAGTTTCCGAATATAATGGAGTAAAGGGAAGATGTGAAATTATTCCTACAGGCAGGGATTTTACTGTGATTTGTGATTATGCCCATACTCCCGACGCAGTTGAAAATATACTTAAAAGCGTAAGGGAATATACCGAAGGAAGGCTTATCTGTCTGTTTGGGTGCGGAGGAAACCGAGACGCCAAAAAGCGTCCGCTTATGGCAAAGGCGGCTGCAAAGTTTGCAGACAGACTTATAATTACGTCTGATAATCCAAGAGACGAGATTCCGGAAGCCATTATTGACGATATTCTTGCCGGTCTTAAAGACAGTGAAATTCCCTTTGATGTGGTGGTTGACAGAACGAAAGCTATTCATCATTCCCTTAAAATAGCTGAAAAAGGTGATATTATAGTTCTTGCGGGTAAGGGACACGAAGATTATCAGGTGCTTCCCGGAAATGAACATATACATTTTGATGAAAGAGAGATAGTTTCAGAGGGTCTGAAGCTGATAGACTAATGGAAAAATTATTATTATCTGAAATTGCACATTGTTTGAATGCAGAATGTCCTGAAGAAAAGGTAATTACGGAGATTTCTACCGATACGAGAAATCTTCCTGCCGGATGCTTGTTTATAGCTATAAAGGGTGAAAGATTTGACGGTCATGCATTTATTAAGCAGGCAATAGAAAATGGAGCTGCGGCAGCTGTGTCTGAATATCCTGTTGACGGCTGCCCTTGTATTGTGGTAAAAAATACAAGAACTGCATTGCTTAAATTAGCTAAATATTATCGCAGTAAATTTAATCCGATACTTGTGGGAATTACCGGAAGTGTGGGTAAGACTACGACAAAGGAAATGATAGCTCTTGTTTTATCGGAAAAATATAAAACGTTAAAGACACAAGGTAATTTAAATAATGAAATCGGTTTACCTAAAACGTTGTTTAATCTTGATTCGTCCTATCAGGCTGCTGTTATTGAAATGGGTATGTCAGATTTTGGTGAGATTGAACGACTTTCAAATACAGCTGTGCCAACAATAGGAGTTATAACAAATATAGGATTTTCCCATATTGAGAACCTTAAATCCCAAGAGGGGATTTTAAAGGCAAAGCTTGAAATATTAAGCGGAATGAAGTCGGACGCACCTCTGATCGTTAATGGCGATGACAGATATCTTGCTCCTTTAAAAGAAGAACTTAAAAGTTCACGTTCTGTTTATTTGTACGGTATCGGTGATAAATGCGACTTCAGAGCAAAAAATATTATTGAGGAAAATGGTATAACAAGATTTACCCTTGTATATAATGGAGTTAATACTGAAATTGAAATTCCATGTGCAGGAAAGCATAACGTTTTAAATGCTTCAGCAGCATTCTGTGTTGGAATTCTCAGCGGACTTAATGAAAATGAAATAGTTTCTGCACTGAAAAAATACAAGTCTGACGGAATGCGTCAGAACATTGTTAAAAAGGGAGATAAAACGGTAATAATCGATTGTTACAATGCCAGTCCGGATTCTATGAAAGCGACGTTGAATGTGCTTGCGGATATGAAATGCAAAGGAAGAAAAATCGCCGTACTGGGAGATATGCTCGAACTTGGAGATATGTCGGAAAAATTACATAGACTTGTTGGAGAATATGCTGCACAATGTCATCCCGACAGGTTGTACTGCTATGGGGAAAATGCAATGTATATTGCTGCGGAAGCTTCGGAGCATGGACTTGCAAGCTGTGCGTTCCATAAGGATTCCAAGGATTTAATGGCTGAAAAAATTAAGGAAGATTTACAAAGCGGCGATATAATCCTGTTTAAGGCAAGCAGAGGTATGAAGCTTGAAGAAGTGATAGACGAAATATTTGGATAACCGGAGGAGAGTTTATATGTCATATTGGATAACGATCGGTACTGCGCTTATTTCATGTGCAATTGCAGCATTGACGGGTATAGTGCTTATACCGTTTCTGAAAAAAATTCATTTCGGACAGACAATTCTTGAAATTGGTCCGAAGTGGCATAAATCCAAGCAGGGGACGCCTATCATGGGCGGATTTATGTTCATAATCAGCAGCATAATTGCGGTTATAATTGGATATTTGCTTTATCGTTCCAGAAATATGGTGGATATAACTGAGAAAACAGCATCTTATAATGCAATAAGACTGCTTGCGTGCATATTATTTTCGGTTTTGTTTTCCGGTATAGGTTTTCTTGACGACTATATAAAAGCTGTAAAAAAACAGAATCTTGGACTTAATCCTAAACAGAAAATGATTTTTCAGTTTATTCTGTCCGCAGCATTTCTAGCGGTACTTTATGCGTTAGGCGATAAATCTACTAAACTGGATCTGATTTTCTTCCAGCTTGATTTAGGAATTTTTTATTATCCAATAATGATACTGTTTATGATCTATGTTTCAAATGCAGTAAATCTTACAGACGGCGTAGACGGACTGTGCGGTTCGGTAACTTTTGTTACAATGCTTGCATTTTCAGCTGTATGTGGTATAATGAAATCCTACGAGATTTCAATTTATGCTATAGCGATTGCAGGAGGCTGTCTGGGATTTCTGATCTGGAATCTTCATCCTGCAAAATGCTTTATGGGTGATACAGGTTCAATGTATCTGGGTGGAGCGTTTGTGGCGATTGGTCTGACAACCCATAAGCATCTGCTTATGGTTCTTGTGGGACTTGTATACATTCTTGAAGCATTATCGGTTGTTATACAGGTAACATATTTTAAAATTACTGCAAGACAGCATTATAAAAAAACCGGTGAAAAGGGAAAAGGCAAAAGAATATTTAAAATGTCTCCTATTCATCATCATTTTGAAATGTGCGGTTTCAGTGAGTATAAAATTGTAATTATGTTTTCAATTGCGGCAATTATTGTTTCTGCATTAGGTGTGCTTACTGTTATTTAGTTTTTTACCAATTCAAAGGAGGAAGAAAATTGGCTGGAAATTACGGTGCCGGCGCCGGCTCAATTGAACGTCATGCGTCTGCTTCCGGCAGGAACAGACAAAAAAAACAGGTACATTCTCTTTTTTCAAGAGGGGTAATGGATCTTACATTTTTCCTTATTGTAATGACGCTGCTTGTTATAGGGATTATTATGATGTTTTCAGCAAGCTATGCGAAAGCGCTTAATGAGTCCGGCGGTACAAACGGAACTAGCTATGCTACCAAACAGATCACAATGGCAGCTATAGGAATATTCTGCATGTTCTTTTTCTCCTTTTTTGATTATCGTCATTTTGCCAATCCGAAAATTGCTATAACAAGCTATGTAGGCTGCGTCATACTTTTGATTGCAGTATTGGTAAACGGAGTTACAGAAGGCGGCGCAACCAGATGGATTGTTATCGGACCGATAAATTTTCAGCCGTCGGAACTTATGAAATTTTCAATTATAATTCTGTTTTCGTATCTTATTGTGAAGAATTATAATAAAATGCAGAAATTTTCTGTGGGTATTTTACCTTTTGGTATTTTACTTAGTATTGTTGTCGTACTTCTTATGCTTCAGCCGCATCTGTCATGTACGATTTTGATATGTGCTATCGGAGTGTGCCTGATGTTTGTCGGAGGAGTAAGATGGAAGCATATTTTTATTCTTTGTCTATTGGGCGTCGGAGCATTGGCTTTAATAGTATATATGAAAACTCAGGGCGAGGACGGATTTACTTATTTTCAGACTCGTTTTCAGTCATGGCTTGATCCGTTTTCCGATGAAAAGGGCGGTACGTGGCAGACATGTCAGTCACTTGTAGCTATCGGTTCGGGAGGACTTTTCGGTCTGGGACTGGGAGGCTCAAGACAGAAATTTATGTATCTTCCTGAAAGTCAGAACGACTTCGTTTTTTCAATTGTATGCGAGGAACTTGGCTTTATCGGAGCAGTTACAATAATTCTTCTTTTTGCACTGCTGATTATCAGAGGATTTTATATTGCTTCAAAGGCAAAAGACCGATTCGGAATGCTTATTACAATTGGTATAACTGTTCAGATAGGCATACAAGCTTTTCTGAATATTGCCGTTGTAAGCAATTTAATCCCTAATACCGGTATCAGTTTGCCGTTCTTCAGCTATGGCGGTACTGCGTTGATAATGCAGTTGGCAGAAATGGGGATAATTCTTAATGTTTCCAGACAATCGTCAATTGAAACATAATAAAATGAAAGGAGATTATACTTTTAGTATAATGACTATATGAGAGTATTATTAGCCGGCGGCGGAACTGCCGGGCATATTAATCCGGCTCTTGCCATTGCTTCTGTAATAAAAGAGCATTATCCGGATACGGAATTTTTATTTGTCGGAACGCCAAACGGAATGGAAGCAAGACTTATTCCGGAAGCGGGCTATAATTTTGCATCTATGAAAGTTGCAGGCTTTCAGAGAAAAATTACTTTGAAAAATGTTAAACGCAACTGTCAGGCGTTATATTATCTTGCGTCAGCAGGGTCAAAAGCTAAAAAAATTATAAATGAATTCAAACCGGATATTGCAATAGGTACGGGAGGATATGTAAGCGGACCTGTTATAAAAAAAGCTGCAAGAATGGGCGTTTCGACGGCAATTCATGAGCAAAACGCCTTTCCGGGCGTTACTAATAAGCTTTTGGCAAAGGAAGTTGACAAGGTGATGCTTACTGTAAAGGAAGCGCTTGATTACCTTGATAAGGATGTTGACTATACAATTACCGGACTGCCGGTAAGAGCCGGTATTGCTTCTAAATCAAAGCTTGAAGCCAGAGCTGAACTTGGTTTTGACAATGAACTTTGTATTTTGTCTTTCGGAGGCAGTCTGGGTGCAGGGTGTATAAACGAGACAATGGCAGAAGTAATAAAATGGCATACGTCAAATAATCTTAAAATTAATCATATTCATGGGTACGGAAAAATGGGCAGGGAAATATTTCCCAAAATTATGATCGAAAGCGGAATATCCATGAAAAATCAACGACTGAGAATCAGTGAGTATATAAATGATATGGATACATGTCTGGCTGCTGCCGATCTTGTAATATGCCGTTCGGGAGCGTCGACTCTTGCAGAACTGGAGGCGGCTGGCAAGGCTTCAATTCTGATTCCTTCGCCGATAGTTACAGGCAATCATCAGTTTCATAATGCAAATGTTTTGGGTAAAGCCGGGGCTGCAATAGTAATAGAGCAAAAGGACGTTACAAACGAACTTATGATCAAAACTGTCAAGGACTTGTATGAGCACAGGGAAAAGCTAAGCGATATGTCAGATAATGCCGTAAAGCTTGCTGTGAAGGATACAAACGACAGGATATATAAAGTAATAAAAGAGCTGATAAGTAAGACAAAGTAGCATTTTTACACCTGAAAGCATACTATAGAGTAAATACTTTCAGGTGGTGATGCAAATGAAAAGTCAGAGACTTATTATTGAGGGCGGCAATGCTCTCAGCGGTGAAATTAAAGTTCAGGGGGCTAAAAACAGTTCTCTTCCTATTATTGCGGCATCGCTTATGTGCAAGGGGGAGACGGTTCTTAAAAATTGTCCTTGCCTTACAGATACTTATGCGTCGTGCAGAATACTTACGCATCTTGGATGCACATGCCGTTTTGAAGGAAATACCTTGACAATAAAACCTGACGGAATAAACAAAACTGAAATTCCTGACGAATTAATGCGTGAAATGCGTTCGTCGATCATTTATATGGGAGCGTTGCTGGGCAGGTGCGGCAAATGCGGATTGTCATTTCCGGGAGGCTGCGAGCTTGGTCCCCGTCCTATAGATATGCACCTGAGCGCTATGAAGAAAATGGGCGCTAAGGTAAATGATGAGTATGGCACTATTGAATGTACAGCTGAGCATGGACTCAAAGGAACAAAAATTATATTGAAATATCCTTCTGTAGGTACAACTGAAAATATAATTTTGGCGGCTGTAATGGCAAAGGGCGAAACAATTATTATGAACGCTGCAAGAGAACCTGAAATTATGGATCTTGCCGCATTTCTTAATAAATGCGGCGGAAAAATAAAAGGTGCAGGAAACAGTACCATTGTTATCGAGGGAGTAAACGAACTTTTTGGCTGTACTCATTATATAATGCCGGACAGAATAGCGGCGGCTACATATATTTCCGCTGCGGCTTCAACTAATGGTGAAATTAGTATTCACGGTATTGACCCCGCATTATGCGACAGCTTTATGTGCGTATTTGAACAGATGGGCTGCAATATCTATGTATATGACGGGTGTATATATGTTAATGCTAAAAAGCCGTTAAAATCTGTGGGAAAAATAATTACTTTGCCTCATCCTGGATTTCCGACTGATGCACAGGCTATTATTATGGCGTCATTGTGTAAAGCAAACGGCATAAGTATTTTTGAGGAAACAATTTTTGAAAACCGTTACCGTCATGTTGATTCCCTTGTGAAAATGGGCGCCGATATAAAGGTTATTGGGAAAGCGGCAATTATTACCGGTGTGAAAAAAATTTACGGTGCAAAGGTTTCCGCAACCGATCTCCGGGGAGGAGCTGCAATGGCGGTTGCAGGTCTTGGAGCGGAGGGTATAACGGAAATTACTGATGTAGAGCATATTGACAGAGGATATGAAAATATAGAAAAAGTATTGACCTCTATGGGAGGAAAAATTACAAGAGCTTGAAAAGGAATGTTAAATGAGGGACGTTGTTAAAACTAATGTGAAGAGAAATCAAAACAGCAAGCGAGCCAGAAGAAGACGGAGAAATGTGCCTCTGTATTGCTTTTTGGTTATTATTCTGGTTTTGGGAATAGGAATACTTCTTTCTGTAACGCTGTTTTTTAATATTAATAAAATAGATGTAAAAGGAGATGTTGATTATTCAAGTGAAGAAATAATCAGAATTTCCGGAATCGGTAATGGCGACAATATGGTCAGACTGGACTCAAAAAAAGCAGCAGACAATATACTTAACAGTATGATTTATATTGAAGACGTAAATATTGATAAAAAATATCCCGATACTCTTGAAATAAATGTAACCAAATGCGTTGCAGCTGCAAATATACAGCTTGGCGATAAGTATATTATTGTTTCCCAAAAAGGTAAAATACTGGAAAAAGCAGACAGCAACCAGAGTGATCTTATAACAGTAACTGGTTTTGAGCCGTCATCTGAAATTCTTGGAACATATATTGAATCCAGTGATGAACAGAAAACAGAAATTTACTTTGAAATTTTTAATTATATAGCGGAAAATGATAATAAAATTGTAAGTATTGATATGACTGACAAATATGATATAAAAGTCAACTATGATAACAGGATAAACTTTGAATTGGGGAATTCTAACGATGTCACTTATAAATTAAAATTGGCAGAAACAGTATTTAATGACTTGGGTGATGATAAAAAGGGCACTATGGAAATGATTGGAAGTAATCAGATTTCATTCAGAAGCGATACAGCCAGCGACAAAAATACTTCGTCCGGAAACAGTATGACTAAAATTCCGATAGAGGACGAAAGTACCCCTGAAAGTACTGAAGAATCTTCACAGGACGATTATGAAGATGGTTATGAAAACTCATATAATGACGAAAATAATGATATTTATCAGGAAGATTACGAATATGAGGAAAACGGCGGATATGCAGATAATAACGAGGATTATTATCCACCGGAAGATTATGTCGAATAGATTGAAATATTGATGAATTTTTGAATAAAAAAATTTAAAATAGGTCTTGAAAAATCCCATAAAGTATGTTAATATAATAATATGTATTGTTAATATTAGAAATTATGACTGAAATATCAGGGATGGAAATAAATTTAGGAGGAATTGTAAATGACAGACTTCAATTTTGAGGACGCTTTTGATCCGCAGGTTAGCATTAAGGTAATTGGCGTAGGAGGCGGCGGCGGAAACGCTTTGAATTGTATGGTCGATGCCGGCGTTAAAGATATTGAGTATATTGCCGTAAATACTGACGCGAAAGCACTTAATAGATCTAAGGCAACTACAAAAATTCAGATTGGTACAAAACTTACAAAGGGCAGAGGCGCCGGCAATAGACCGGAAGTCGGTGAACGTTCAGCAGAAGAAAACAGAGATGAAATTCAGCAGTCGCTTAAAGGCGCAGATATGGTGTTTATTACTGCTGGAATGGGCGGCGGTACAGGTACTGGTGCGGCTCCTGTTGTTGCGGAAATTGCTCAGGAAATGGGACTTCTGACAGTTGCTGTTGTTACAAAGCCTTTTGCTTTTGAAAGAGAACAGAAAATGCTTCAGGCTGAAAGAGGTATTGAGGAACTGAAGAAATATGTTGATTCTCTTATTGTTATTCCTAATGAAAAGCTTCTTGACGGACTTGAAAAACAGCCTACAATGATGGAATCTTTCTCTTTGGCTGACGATATTCTTAAAACTGGTGTAAAGAGTATTTCTGATTTAATTACTGAGGATGGATACATAAATCTTGACTTTGCCGATGTATCCACGATTATGAAGGGCGCAGGATATGCGCATATGGCAATTGGTCATGGTTCAGGAAAGGACAAAGCGGCAGAAGCTGCAAAGGCAGTTATTTCCAGTCCGCTGCTTGAAACATCTATTTCCGGCGCAAGACGTCTTCTTATTAATATTACTATGTCCGAAGATATTATGGCGTCTGATGTTGATACAGCTACAAAGATGATTACAGATACAGCTGCTGAAGATGTTGAGTTTATTTTTGGTACAGCATTTAAGGAAGATTTGAATGATGAAATGACAATTACTGTAATCGCAGCTGGATACGGCGATGATGTTGCGACAGCAAGTGAAGATGAAGAAGTAATTCCGATTGATAACCCGCTTATTGACAATCCGGGCGATAAAAAGGATACGACTGAAGACGATCTTGATGAAATTCTCAGAATGCTTGAAAAATAAAAAATTGCAGCCGTTTCAGGCTGCTTTGTTTTGCATAAATATTAAAAAATTATGGGAGAATTAAAAATGTCAGAGCCACGAAAAATAAATGCTTCACAACTGAAAAAATATGCTTCAGAATTAAAATCCGGAGATAAAATACTGCTTACGGGAACTGTTTATACCTCCAGAGACGCAGCGCATAAACGAATTAAAGCGTTAATTGAAAACGGACAAAAACTTCCTTTTGAACTGGAAAACGCCGTAATATACTATGCCGGTCCGACTCCTGCCCCGAAGGGTAAGCCTATCGGTTCATGCGGTCCTACAACGTCCGGAAGAATGGATAAATTTGCTCCTCTTCTGCTTGATTTGGGACTTGGTGGAATGATCGGCAAGGGTGAGCGCAGCAAAGAAGTAAGAGATGCTGTTGTAAGAAATGGTTCTGTATATTTATGTGCTGTTGGCGGCGCAGGCGCTTTGGCGGCACATTGTATAAAAAAATGTGAGGTAATAGCTTTTGAGGACTTGGGCTGTGAATCTGTCAAAAAGCTTTATGTTGAGAATTTTCCGCTGATAGTTGCAAATGATTGCAGCGGAGGAGATATTTTTTCTCAGGGAAGAAAGCAGTTTGAAGAAAAATAATTTGTAATAATTAACAAAAATAAAGTGTAAAATATGGTTGTATTGCTGTTTTCTAGAAGATAATTATTTTTTTTGAAAAATCACTTGACAAAATCATAAATATAGTTTATGATTAATGTAATATAAATTTTGATTAATCTTGAAATTTATTATAGAATGAAACTGTTTTTAAGAAATAATCGTTTGTGTCACCTTACTGCTGATTTCTTTTACTTTAGCTTTATATGTGAAACTCCGGATTGTTTTATTGCATTGCAAATTGTTTTGACGTTTATTTGTTGGAAATTCCGCACTTTAAATTTGTTAAACAAGCAGTATCTAATTCTATTTAAGAGATGACCAGGTAGCTTAATTCCAGAGCGTTGTTTAACAAAGGTGTCGGTGTGAGTCCGTCCGGGGTCCAAAATACTAAAGCGAGGTAAAAAAAATGTACGAAGATAAGACATTGGTTTGTAAGGAATGCGGAGAAGAATTCGTATTTACAGCTGGTGAACAGGAATTTTATGCGGAAAAAGGTTTTGTAAATGAACCTCAGAGATGCAAGTCTTGCAGAGACGCAAGAAAAAATGCTTCCAGGTCAGAAAGAGAAATGTTTACTGCTACTTGCGCATCATGCGGCGGTGAAGCAAAGGTTCCATTCAGACCAAGAGAAGACCGTGCGGTTTATTGCAGCGAATGTTTTGCAAAGATGAAAGAAGAAGCTTAAATTAAGATTCTTAAATGAGTGCAGCCGTATGGTTGCACTTTTATTTTTAATTTTTATGTATAAGTTTTAATGATTATATAATAATATTAAAGCAAATGAAAAACGGAGGGAAATAAAATGGCTTATGAAGTAAATAAAAACACAATTATCGGTGATATTCTTGATCAGGATTTTGACGCAGCACCTTTTTTTCTTGAAATGGGAATGCATTGCTTAGGCTGTCCGGCATCAAGAGGCGAAACTATTGCAGAGGCGTGCGAGGTACACGGTACAGACGCTGACGAGCTAGTTAAAAAGCTTAATGAATATTTTGCAAGTAAATAAAAATAGCGGCGGACTTTTAATGTCCGCTGTTGTTTACTATGGTGAATTAAAATGATTACGATTGATAACAGACTGAAAGTTTGCGCAGATATGGTTTCCGGAAATGGCATTGTATGTGATGTGGGTACAGATCATGCATATCTTCCTGCATATCTTATTGAAAATAATATATGCGATTATGCAATAGCGTCTGATATAAATGAAGGACCTTTGAAATTTGCACAGCAAACTATTATAAAATATCATATTGAAGATAAAATTAGATTATTAAAATCAGACGGATTGAAAAATATTCCAAGTGAAAATGTAAGTGATGTAGTAATTGCCGGTATGGGCGGCGAGACAATTGCTGAAATCATATCTGGCACTCAATGGCTTAAAAGTGGAGTGAATCTTGTACTTCAGCCTATGACACGTGCAGGATACCTGAGAAAATGGCTTTATAATAATGGGTTTGAAATTGCTGAAGAAAAAGCAGTGATTCAGGATCGTTTTATATACACTGCTATTCGTGCGTTTTATTCTGGATATAAATTTAATATTGGAAAAGTGACTGAAATAGCGGGTAGGATAAATATCGAAACTGACGCCGGAATGAAATATTGTCAAAATCAATTATCTAAGATAAATAATATAGCAATGGGATTGTCAAAAGCCGGAAAAACTGAGGACAGTCAAGAATATCAAAGAATTGCGGAGCGTCTGACCATAATGATGGAGGGTAAAATGAACTTGGTTTCTGAAATATATACGTACATAGATTCTTTTGCACCGTTTTCTACTCAGGAGAAATGGGATAATTCAGGACTACTTACTGGCAGTATGAATAAAAAAGTAAGCAAAGTACTTGTAACGCTGGATATTACAAATGAAGTAGCTGACGAAGCAGCTGAAATTGGCGCTGAACTGATAATTGCTCATCATCCGGTTATTTTCAAACCGTTATACAGTCTTTCTGAGAATGAACCGTCATGTAAGCTTTTGAAAAGCGGAATTTCCGCAATTTGTATTCATACGCCTTATGACGTAGCAGAGGGCGGAATGAGTGATATTCTTATGAACCTTGTAGGATTTGAAAAATCTGAGGGAATTCTTGAAATTACAGGACAAAGAAATAAATCTTACGGTTTTGGTACAATAGGTGTAGCTTCTCAGGAATATCAAGTTGATGAGCTTGCTAAGAAGTTAAAAAATGTCCTTGGTTGTACGGTAGTAAGATATACCGATGGAGGAAAACCTATAAAAAAAGCAGCATTCTGTACAGGCAGCGGTGGCAATTTGATTGAAGCGGCTTTGAATCAAGGTGCAGATGCATATATAACCTCGGAGGTTAAGCATGATCAGTGGCTGCTTGCAAAGCAAAGAGGCATTTCTGTGTTTGATTGCGGTCATTTCCATACTGAAAATATTGGTATGATAAGGCTTTGTAAGATGCTTGCGGCTGATTTTTCCAATATTGAATTTGTTATGTCAGAAGTTAATAAGGATCCGGTAAAATATGTGTTGTAAAAAAAGTTTGTTTGCTTGTCCCGTATGCGGTAACGCTTTGATGATCAATGGAAAAAGCTATAAATGTATCAATAATCATTCTTTTGACGCCGCTAAAAGCGGATATGTAAATTTGCTGACATCTGACAGAATGAACGCTAAAAACCCAGGTGATAACAAGCTCATGGTTAAATCCAGAAGTGATTTTCTGAATAAGGGTTACTATGGTCATTTGCTTGAAAAATTGTGTGATTCGGTTAATGAGGTTATATCTGAAAATGATGTCATATTAGATGCGGGATGCGGCGAGGGCTATTATACCTCGGGAATATATAATTATCTCCGTGGCAAGGGAATAACTGTGAAGACTGCCGGAATTGATATTTCCAAATATGCAGTTGATAAGGCGGCTAAAAGATGTCATGATATTGAGTATGCTGTGGGAAGTATTTTTCACATTCCCGTTTCGGATTCATCATGCGATATTTTACTGAATGTTTTTGCACCATTTTGTTGTGATGAATTTGTTCGTGTTATCAATGACGTAGGATATATGATAATGATAATTCCCGGAAGAAAACATTTGTGGGAACTGAAAAGCATTGTATACGAAAAACCATATGAAAATAATCCTAAGTCAGAGTATATTGAGGGATTTAAATTCTTGAAAAGATATAATGTGCAAAAAGAAATTGAACTTGAATCCAATGAAGATATTTTAAGCTTGTTTGCAATGACGCCGTATTTTTATAATACACGAACAGAAGATCGCAAAAAGCTTTCTGAATTAAAATTTTTAAAGACTAATACAGAATTTGAAATACTTATTTATAGAAAAGGAGATGTGTAATGGCGCTTGACGGTGCATTTTTATATGCAGTAAAACGGGAATTGAATGTTCTGATCGGAGGAAGAATTGACAAGATTTATCAGCCTTCCCGTGAAGAAATTATTATATCTATGCGCACAAGACAGGGCGGATTTAAACTTTTGATCTCTGCGTCAGCAAGCAGTGCAAGAATCCATATAACACAGATGAGCGTTGATAATCCAATGACTCCTCCTATGTTCTGCATGCTTCTCAGAAAGCATCTGGGAAGCGGAAAACTGACAGCAATACGTCAAGACGGTCTGGAACGAATTATTTATCTGGATTTTGAATGCATTAATGAACTTGGAGATATTGTAACTGTTACCCTGGCATGTGAAATCATGGGTAAGTACTCAAATTTAATTGTTATAAATAATCAAGGGAAAATTATTGACAGTATCAAGCGTGTGGATGGAGATATGTCAAGAGAAAGGATAGTTCTTCCGGGAATGTCTTATGAATTTCCTCCCAGAGATGATAGAATATCATTTGTAGAATCGGATGAGAAAACTATTCGCAGTACTGTCAGCAATCTGAAAAATGCGGAGCTGTCAAAGGCGCTGATAAGTGCGTTTGAGGGTATTTCTCCGGTTCTTGCTAGGGAATGGGCGTATTATGCCGGAAAAGGCAGAGAACTAAATGGCACTGAAATGAGCAGTGATGAAATTGACAGACTTGTTTTTCTAATAATGATGTCAAAAAAAGCACTGATTGGAAATAATTGTTGTTTCACTTCTGTAACCAATAAAGAAGGTTTGCTTAAAGATTTTTCTTTTATCAGGCTTAATCAGTACGGCAATCTTATGATTACAAGGGAACATAGTTCAGCATGTGAGCTGCTGGATTATTTTTATGCACAGCGTGACAGGACTGCAAGACTGAAACAGCGTGCCAACGATCTTTTCAGACTTTTGATGAATACTACAGAACGAATTACTAAGCGTATTGCAAATCAGAAAAATGAACTGAAAGACTGTGAGAAAAAGGAGGACATGAAGCTTAAAGGAGATCTTTTGTCCGCTAATATATATAGATTGCAAAAAGGTGATAAAAAGGCAGTATTAGAAAACTTTTATGACGAATCTTGTCCGCAGATCGAAATCAAGCTTGATTCGAGGCTTACTCCTTCACAGAATGCACAGAAATATTATTCTGAATACCGAAAGTCATTGACTGCTGAAAAAAAGCTTGCAGAACAGATTGCTTTGGGTGAAGAAGAGCTTAAATACATTGACAGCGTTTTTGATTCCCTTACAAGAGCGAATACTGAAAATGAAGTCAATGAGCTGCGTCTGGAGCTTGCAGAGCAGGGATATATACGTGCAGTAAGACTAAAAGGTAAACCTCCTAAAAGCAATCCTCCGTCTGAATATTTGTCAAGTGATGGTTATACTATTCTTTTGGGCAGGAACAATAAGCAAAATGATAAGCTTACTTTGAAAACTGCCGCCAAAACCGATATATGGCTGCATACTCACAATATACCCGGTTCACATGCGATCATAGTAACAAACGGCGAAACTCCTCCGGACAGTACTATTGAAGAGGCGGCGATAATTGCGGCGGTTAACAGTAAGGCAAAGGATTCCTCACAGGTTCCGGTTGATTACTGTCTTGTGAAATTTGTAAAGAAGCCTGTTGGCGCAAAGCCGGGTATGGTGATATTTACAAATAATAAAACTCTGTATGTAACTCCTGATAAGGAGCTTGAAGAAAGGCTGAAAAAATGAAACTCAATACCGAATTTTTCCATAGAGATTGTCTTGATGTAGCGCCTGATTTAGTGGGGAAAGTGATTGTGAGAAAGTTCGAAAACGGCGATTTAGTACGCCTGAGAATAACAGAAACAGAAGCTTATCGGGGTATTGAGGATAAGGCGTGTCATGCGTCAAAGGGAAGAACACCCAGAACAGAACTGCTTTACCGTGAAAGCGGAATAATTTATGTGTATTTATGTTACGGTATCCACTGGCTTATGAATGTTATTACCGGTGAAAAGGAACAGCCTCAGGGAGTTCTTATAAGAGCATGCGAGGGCTTTGAAGGTCCGGCAAGACTTACTAAAAGACTGGTAGTTGATAAAAGCTTTAACGGTGAATCCTTTACAGATAATGAAAGGATCTGGATTGAGGACGATGGTCTGAAACCGAAAATAAGAACAGATAAAAGAGTGGGTATCGACTATGCCGGTGAGGAATGGGCGTCAAAGCCATGGAGATTTATTCTTGACAAATAGAACGGAATAAAGTATAATTATAAATGAATCATGATGAAAGGTGTAAATTTATGGGAATTCATTTTTATAAAAATGAATATATAGTCTATAAAGTCGTGAGTTTCTCATAGGCTTTTGATGTTGTGCGGATTTGTGCCTTAAATGAGATCAACAGCCGAAGCAGTATTTTGTTTTTTCTGCTTTGGCTATTTTTATAAAATATGAACGGAGATGTTATGATGAGTAAAGAACTGGCAAAGTCCTATAATCCAAAGGATTTTGAAGACAGAATTTATAAGTACTGGAATGACAGCGGCTGTTTCAAAGCTGAAATTGATGAAAACAAAAAGCCGTATACTATTGTTATACCGCCGCCGAATATAACAGGTCAGCTGCATATGGGACATGCTCTTGATGAAACATTGCAGGATATACTTATAAGATATAAAAGAATGTCAGGATATTCTGCGCTGTGGCTGCCGGGTACTGACCACGCTTCAATTGCTACTGAAGCTAAAATTGTAGAGGCAATGAAGAAAGACGGCGTGACCAAAGAGGACATTGGCCGTGATGGTTTTATGGAACGTGCTTGGGAATGGAAAAAACAGTATGGGGGAAGAATCGTTGAACAGCTTAAAAAGCTGGGTTCTTCATGCGACTGGTCCAGAGAACGCTTTACTATGGACGAAGGCTGTAATAAGGCTGTAAAGGAAGTTTTTGTAAAGCTTTTTGAAAAAGGTCTTATTTATAGAGGTGAAAGAATCATTAACTGGTGTCCTCACTGCCTTACTTCAATTTCAGACGCCGAAGTTGAGTACGAGGATCAGGCAGGTCATTTCTGGCATCTTAGATATAAGATCAAGGACAGCGACGAATATCTGGAGCTTGCTACAACACGTCCTGAAACGCTTCTGGGCGATACTGCCGTTGCAGTTAATCCTGAGGACGAACGTTACAAGGATTTAGTAGGAAAGACTGTTATTCTGCCGATCGTTCACAGGGAAATTCCTATTGTGGCTGATGATTATGTTGAAATGGATTTTGGTACGGGTGTTGTTAAAATAACTCCTGCCCATGACCCTAACGACTTTGAAGTAGGACTTCGTCATAGCCTTCCTGTTATAAATGTTATGACAGATGACGCAAAAATTACCGATGATTATCCTAAGTATGCCGGAATGGACAGATATGAGGCAAGGAAAGCAATTGTTGCTGATCTTGAATCTGAGGGAGCATTGGTAAAAATTGAAGATTACAGTCATAATGTAGGTACATGCTATCGCTGCGGAACAACTGTTGAACCTAGAGTTTCAAAGCAGTGGTTTGTTAAAATGGAATCTCTTGCAAAACCGGCTATTGACGCAGTTAAAAACGGTGAAACAAAGTTTGTTCCGGAACGTTTTGATAAGATTTATTTCCACTGGCTTGAAAATATCAAAGATTGGTGTATCTCAAGACAGCTTTGGTGGGGTCATCAGATACCCGCATTCTATTGTGATGCATGCGGCGAAATGGTCGTTACAAAGGAAAATAAGGCTGTATGCCCGAAATGCGGTAAAGAAATGCGTCAGGATCCGGATACTCTGGATACATGGTTCTCATCAGCTTTGTGGCCTTTCTCAACTCTTGGCTGGCCTGATAAAACTGATGATCTGAAATATTTCTATCCTACAAATACTCTTGTTACAGGTTATGATATTATTTTCTTCTGGGTCGTTAGAATGATGTTCAGCGGTATTGAGCATATGGGTGAAGTACCGTTTAATACTGTTCTGATACATGGTCTTGTAAGAGATGAGCAGGGAAGAAAAATGTCAAAATCTCTTGGCAACGGTATTGATCCGTTGGAGGTTATCGACAAATACGGTGCAGACGCTCTGAGATTTATGCTGGCAAACGGTAATTCTCCGGGTAATGATATGCGTTATTCCGATGATAAGGTAAAAGCGGCAAGAAATTTTGCTAATAAGCTCTGGAATGCTTCACGTTTTATTATGATGAATCTCCCAGAGGACTTTGAAATTAAGGGACTTCCTGAAAATCTGACTCTTGAGGATAAATGGATCGTCAGCAAATTCAATACTCTTACAAAAGAAGTTAACGAAAATCTGGAAAAATTTGAATTAGGTGTTGCGGCTTCCAAAATCTATGACTTTATCTGGGACATTTACTGTGACTGGTATATTGAACTTACAAAGCCTAGAATTGCTGAGGGCGGAGAAACTAAGGAAACTGCTCAGGCAGTACTAGTATGGGTAATGCAGGGAATGCTGAAGCTTCTGCATCCGTTTATGCCATACATTACCGAGGAAATATGGCAGGTTCTTACCAATGAAAGCGGTTCAATTATGGTGTCTTCATTCCCTGTATATGAAGAAAAATATTCATTTACAAAGGAAGAAGAAGATTTCTCCAAGGTTATTGACGCTATTAAGGCAGTACGAGCAAGAAGAACAGAAATGAATGTTCCTCCGTCAGTAAAGGCAAAAATATTTATTGAAACTCAATATGGAGAATTGTTTAGCAGCTGTGGGCTATTCTTTGAAAAATTGGCTTCCGCTTCTGAAATTGAAGTGGCAGACAAGTATGAAATTGAAGATGCAGTAACCGCTGTAACAGACTGTGCAAGATTGTTTATTCCTCTTGACCAGCTTGTTGATAAGGAAAAAGAAATTGCACGTCTTGAAAAAGAAAAGGCGAAAGTACAGAAGGATATAGATTTCTTAAGTGGTAAGCTGAATAATCAGGGATTTCTCGCAAAAGCTCCGGAAAAGCTGATTGAAGCTGAAAAGGCAAAGCTTGCCAAGGCAGAAGAAAAAATGGCTAAGATTGAGCAATCAATGGCAGGATTAAAATAAAAGATAATAACCCGAGAGAATTATCTCGGGTTATTTATTATAAAAAAAGAAGTGATGATTAAAATGAAAATAAAAGGTGTCATTTTTGATATGGACGGACTCATGCTCGACACAGAAAAGCTGCTTTTGAAATTCTGGATAAAGTCTGCGAATGAGTTTGGTTTCGATATGAAAAGGGAACATGTACTGAGCATTCGCAGTCTTGCAGCGAAATACGCTATACCGAAATTACAAGGAATTTTCGGTGAGAATTTTGATTACTATGCAGTACGTAAACGCCGTATAGAGCTTATGAATAAGTACATAGAAGAAAATGGCGTTGACAAAAAGCCTGGACTTGATAAGCTTCTGGAGTATCTGAAAAAGCATGAATATAAAATTGCAGTTGCTACTGCTACTGATAAACTTCGTGCGGAAAATTATCTGAGATCTGTAGCAGTGCTGGGATATTTTGATATTATGGTTTGTGGACCGATGGTGAAAAACGGTAAGCCAGCACCGGATATTTATCTTAAAGCTTCTGAACTGCTGAACCTTGATCCGTCAGAGTGTCTGGCGCTTGAGGATTCTCCTAACGGAATTTTGTCCGCTTACCGTGCAGGGTGCAGACCTGTTATGATTCCTGATTTGACTCTGCCGGATCATGAAACCTCAAAGCTTTTATATAAAAAATTGGATAGACTTGATTCAGTAATTGATTTACTGGAAAATTCAGATATTAATTAAAGTGAAAATTATGTTATAAAAATAAGAAATGTATTAGTAATGTATAATAAAAACAAATGAAAATAAAAAAAATTATGCATTTTGTTTAAAAAGGACTTGCATTAGTATAAAATTTATGCTATAATAAATTTACAAAATAACCAATGTAAATTGGCTAAGGAGGAATATATCGTGAAAGTAACTATTACAGCAAAAAAAATGCAGGTTCCGCAAAATTTTCCTGAATATGCGGAAAATAAATTAAATTCAAAACTCAGTAAATTTTTTGGAGATGAGGCAGAAGCAAAAATTACTATGTCAGAATATAAGAACCAGATTATTCTGGAGCTTACAGTTAAATATAATAATATGATTTACCGTTCCGAGAGACAGGCAGCTGATAAGAATATTGCACTTGACAGTGTTATTGATATTATTATCAGGCAGATCAGAAAAAATAAAACTAAAATAGAAAAACGTCTTAAGGATACTGCTTTTAAAGAAGCATATTCTGATACTGTTGAAGAACAGGTTGATTATGAAGTAATAAAGCATAAATCTTTTGTTATGCGTCCTATGGATGTAGATGAGGCCATTTTGCAGATGAATATGTTGGGGCATTCTTTCTTTATGTTTTGTAATGCTAAAACAGGCGGTACAAATGTTGTGTATAAACGTGATGACGGTAATTATGCAGTGCTTGAACCTACAACTGAATAAAAAGCAAGGCGTCGGTTTTAACCGGCGCTTTTTATTTTAATTCCGTAAAATTCTTGTTGATTTTTAACGATTTATATGTTAAAATAAAAAAAGTATAATTATGATTTCTGGAGGCGATAAAATGAAAAATAATAAAAGTATAGTTTTCAGAGCAGCAGTACTTATACTTGCGGCAGTAATTATTATTGGTTTTATAATAATGCCGTTTATTGGTTGAAGTTAAATTGGAGGTAGCAAAATGTCCGGAAAAAACAGAGAGGACAAGGATTCTTACGCAAAGGATACACTTGCTTTCAGAGTGCCACTGGAGGCACAGCAAAATAACAGAAATGTCAATAATCCGAATTATCAAAGACAATATCCACAGGGACAGCGTCCGCAGGGGCAGTATTCACAGGGACAGTATTCACAGGGACAGTATCCGCAGGGGCAGTATTCACAGGGACAGTATCCGCAAGGACAGCGTCCGCAGGGACAACGATCTCAAGGGCCGCGTTCTAATCAGATAAATAGGCAGAATACTCAGCAGCACAGTGGACAGCCACGTTCTAATTATCGGCGTAATTCAGGTCATCAAAACAGTAATGTGAATTCCAACAGACAAAAACCACCTGTACAAAAGCGGAATAATACAACCAGAAATAATCAGCAGGTTCGTGCTAATAATGCCCAGCGTCAAAAAGCCGTAAAAGTTAAAAAAACAAAAAGACGGGGAGGATGTCTTACAAAGATCTTGATGTCGATTATCGGCTTGTTTCTTATTTTATTTATTTTGTATTCGATTATTGTTATGACTCTTATTAATAAAGTAAATATTGTTGATGATGGGGAGAGAATAAGTTCCGGTAATTCTTTAATGAGTTCTTCAAATGTTAGAAATATTCTTCTGATTGGCACTGATTCCAGAGGAGAGGACAGGGGACGTTCAGATTCAATGATTCTTCTTTCCATTAACAGTAAAACTAACAAAATAAACATGGTTTCGTTAATGAGGGATACATATGTTCAGGTTCCTGGATATGGCGGTTGCAAGCTTAATGCTGCTTATTCCTACGGCGGGCCTGAGCTTTTGATGGATACAATAGAAGATAATTTTTATATTGAAATTGACGATTATGTAACGGTAAACTTTATATCGTTTGCTAATATTGTGGATGCAGTAGGCGGTGTTGAAATTGAAGTGAATGACAGCGAGGCAGATGCTATAAATGTTTTGCTGGACAGTAAAGAGGGCGTTTCTATGTTTGGACAGCCGGATGAAAATGATTATCTTAACGGCGGCGGAACCTATAAATTGAATGGTAAACAGGCTCTGTGTTATTCAAGACTTAGAAAAGTCGGAAATGCTGATTTTGAAAGAACAGAACGGCAAAGAAAAGTATTAAGCGGTATTTTAAAAAATGCTGCGACTCTGAATCCGCTGAAATTAAGTTCTTTTGCCGGAGAAGCTCTTCCTTCTATGACAACTAATATGAGTAAAGGAAGCATGTACTTACTTTCTCTTAGATTACCGCTTTTATTAGTTGGTTATGATATAGAGCAGATCAGAATACCGGCGGAGGATACTTATTGGGGATCAGATATTGACGGTCAATCGGTCCTTGAAATAGATTATGACGCTAATATTGATATAATAAAAAAAGAATTATATAATGAATAAGATTTTATCCTCTCCGAAAAGTATATTTTTCGGAGAGTATAATTGTTAAATAATAAAAATAATATTTTTTAGAAAAAAATTTCAAAAAAGTGTTGACAAGTAGAGTTTTATGTGATATAATTAATATCGTTGTTGAGATATTAGCTCAGTTGGCAGAGCATACGCCTTTTAAGCGTAGGGTCGAGAGTTCGAATCTCTCATATCTCACCATACAAGAGTGCTAAAATCATCAACTTGCCGTTGCATTTATATTGCATTGATAACGGAGTTTATCTCCGCAGGCAATTGATGATTGATGTACTTGTTAATTACAGTTAAATCATTGCCTGTAATTTATTATTTAATTTTCTTTGAAAAAGCAATAAGCCCATCAGAGTTCATGCGAATCTGACAGGCTTAAGATCTATTTCAAGCACACATGTACGTGTGCTAAAATAGCATTCTCACTAAGTCAATCAGATAGTTTGAGTATCTGTTTGATTAAGGAACATGTTCCGTCGCCAAACGGTTCATATTCTGTGGGGGTGCTTTTTCTGTTTTGTATTTTAACATAAAGGAAATATTTTGTCAAGTATTATTTAAAAAAATTTTTTAATGCCAATTTTGGGAATTTGAAAGAATCGGGATTTTTAATCTCGGTTCTTTATTTTTTACCTTGTCAAAAAAATTTTTTTGGACATATTTTCAG
>NZ_JAOQKH010000120.1:0-321 GCF_025567485.1 Porcipelethomonas ammoniilytica
ATTGAAGAAATTGGACAGGCTGTAACAGAAATTTCAAAAAGTATTTTTCTTGAAATTGAAAGTATTGTAAGAAACACAAGGCATAATGCAATTGAAGAAATCAGGAGGAACGAACATAATGAAACAAGAGAAAATGATAGACGGAGTGAGACACGTTCTGAACCCCAAGACAGGGGAATATCTTCCGGATACGGAAATCTTAAAGGGATGGACGTACGTTCTGGACGAGGAGAATTTCCGGTATTATCCGATTTATCTGAGGGAAGTTCCTATAGATCAGATATCGGATCAGGAAAGGAAAGAATTTCTGGAGATGGTAGC
>NZ_JAOQKH010000121.1:0-321 GCF_025567485.1 Porcipelethomonas ammoniilytica
CATAATTTCCTCGATTATTCTGTCGGAAATTTCGGCTGAATCAATATATACATGATAAGCAGCGCCGTAACTGTTTCCTATTCTGAAGCAGTTAAGTTTGCTGAAGTCCATAGAAGTCGGAGCGATACTGTCTTTTACGGAAATACCGGAGGTATATCTTGATTTCCAGTCAAAATTAAAAGGAATCGGGTGAAGCGGATGCAGACTTTCTTTCAGAAGCTTAAGCCTTTCAAATCCGTTTAAAGAATGAACATTAACATTCATACGCTTAAAGATCCGGATAATTTTCAGCTCTTCACGTTCAAGAGAAGCCTTAGCTTT
>NZ_JAOQKH010000122.1:0-321 GCF_025567485.1 Porcipelethomonas ammoniilytica
TGTCCTCGCCGGGAATGAGAGAAAGGGAACGTCCGTTGTCCCATTTCATTAATAACTGACCGGCGTCATCAACTGCAATTACCGTTCCTTTTGTGCCTGATGGAATCGGCTGTGGATCGTTTTCCATGCTGTCAAGGCATATTCTTGTGCCTTTGGGGTATCTTTCTTTCATCATTTCAACTTTTCTTCTGTTGTACATAATTCACCTCACATCGTCATGCTCATACCGGGTTCTTCCGTGAGTTTCTCAACTTGAGACAATTCCATTTCTTCTCCTGTTTGCAGCGACCAGTCGTTGCTGTCGTTCCAGAAGCTGACATA
>NZ_JAOQKH010000123.1:0-320 GCF_025567485.1 Porcipelethomonas ammoniilytica
GGTTATGCTATTCTCACAAAAAACGGTATTGCCACGGCAGAGTCAACGACATATTTAAAATCCATGCTGAATGAACTCGGTGATACAGGAAGTGCGGTTGCCGGAGTTTTACAGGAGCAGACAGGACAGTCTTTTGCACAGCTTACAGAAAGCGGTTATTCACTGGGTGATGTACTGACTGTCATCGGAGACAGCGTAAACGGAGATACCACGGCATTTAATAACCTTTGGGGAAGTCAGGAAGCCGGAATCGGTGCGTTGGCTTTGTTTAATGCAGGAGCGGCAGAGTTTAACAGCACTCTGGGCAAAATGCAGGATTC
>NZ_JAOQKH010000124.1:0-320 GCF_025567485.1 Porcipelethomonas ammoniilytica
ATACTTGGTGTTTTCCATGTGTTTCTCTCCTTTTTTTATTATTATACCATCTTTCGCTTTTTGCTGTCCACTTTTTTAGTATAGCACCAGTACATGATGCCAAAACGGAAAAGCAGAAAGCAGATCTCTTTGATAAAGTAAATAAGGGAGAAATCAGAGTGCTTTTAGGAAGTACCGGCAAAATGGGTACAGGCACGAACTGTCAGAAAAAGCTGATAGCACTCCATAATCTCGATATTCCTTGGGTGCGACTTGAAGTCGCATAGATAATTGTTTAACAACAAAATATTGATTAAACCCGCTATTCCGTTAGCGGTAGT
>NZ_JAOQKH010000125.1:0-320 GCF_025567485.1 Porcipelethomonas ammoniilytica
GATCTGGCAGAAAGGAATCCAAATCATTTTGCAGTAAGACAGTACAGGAAGTATAAGCTTGCAGCCGGAAAATCTGCTAAATCAGTATTGCTGTCATGCGGCGTGCGTCTCTCTCCGTTTGATATTCAGGATATAAGAGACCTTATGACATATGATGAAATGGAACTGGACAAAATAGGCGACCGCAAAACTGCGCTTTTCGCTATTACTTCCGATACCGACACTTCCCTTAACTTTATTGCATCGTTTATGTATATGCAGATGTTCAATTTACTATGCGATAAGGCTGATAACAGAAGAAAAGGAAAGCTTAAAGTTCC
>NZ_JAOQKH010000126.1:0-319 GCF_025567485.1 Porcipelethomonas ammoniilytica
CGGAATACAAAGAAGCGGAGAATCAGGGAGATTACCTGAAAACAGTACAGCTTCAGAACAGTTTTCTGAAAACAGCAGAGGAAGAAATTCTGACAGAACTGATATACAAATAATCGGCAATACTCCGTACAGATACATTCCGCAAAAGACTTACAGAAAGTATGATACCGATATTGCTGCTAAAATTGCTGATAAGCTTGGGGAAAGCGGAATAAAATTCTCCGGTAAAATTGCCGGAGAAACAACAACTATTACAGTCAGCAAAGCTGATATTGAACGTCTGGAGGAGATTGCACACAGCTTTACAGCTGAAAAAGAA
>NZ_JAOQKH010000127.1:0-316 GCF_025567485.1 Porcipelethomonas ammoniilytica
GAAACCTTTGTTTTAGTCCATTTTAAAACCGCTTTCAAGAGCGGACTTTTTGACTGCCATTTTGAAACCTCTGCCCAGAGTACGTCATTAAGCTGCTGTTTAGTGGGAGCAGTTGCTACAACACGGGAATACGGGAAACAGGACAAAAACCACAGGCACAAAACAGCTTCACAACCAGTCTTTCCAACGCCCTGACCGGAACGCACCGTAACTTTAGGAAACTCCGCTATATCCGCAAATACTTCCTTCTGCCATTTGTCAGGCTCAAACTGACAAACCTCATAGGCGAACAGTTCGGGAGATTTGCGGTATTCGG
>NZ_JAOQKH010000128.1:0-311 GCF_025567485.1 Porcipelethomonas ammoniilytica
TAAAAAAGGACGAAGATTCAGACGAAGTTAAAGAAGCAAAAAACTAATAACCTGCAAGGGATCGTTTGAATACTGGGCGCATGTCTTATGGCAGCGCCACGGACTGCGTATGGAAGAGTTTGAGAAAATGCCTAAACGCACAAAACTCTTCTATATTGCGTCCGAATTGTGCGAGTTAAACGACCCTTGCAGGATAGATACACAAATTTTGCTTGCTATGCTTAAAAGCGGGGTGAGGCTGTAATGAAGGAATTAGCTTTAAAAATACGATTAGTAGATGAAGTAAGCTCTGCCATGAATAATATAGGCGA
>NZ_JAOQKH010000129.1:0-302 GCF_025567485.1 Porcipelethomonas ammoniilytica
CCAGTTTCCGTTAAAAATACGCACAAAAATATGAGTGTCATCCGAAGCGGTATGACCGCTGACAACACCCTTTTGTACCTTTCCTGTTATGGTAAGTCCTGTAGCAAAGGAAACTTCATCGCTGAGTTCCGCACTGTATGCAGCAATTTCTGCTTCAGGCGAGCCGAAATATTCCACTTCACCCAGACCTTCAACAGCATTTTCATATACCTGTGCAAGTTCAACCGCATTTTCAGAAAGCTGCAGGGATTCCTTTATCCCGGCAATTGTTTCCGCATGAGCGATACCCTGGGAACTGCCGT
>NZ_JAOQKH010000013.1:0-51377 GCF_025567485.1 Porcipelethomonas ammoniilytica
ACTTGGTGTTTTCCATGTGTTTCTCTCCTTTTTTTATTATTATACCATCTTTCGCTTTTTGCTGTCCACTTTTTTAGTATAGCACCAAAATCCAATCCCGGTTATATCGTAAGGCGGCTTGATCCGTTTGCGAAAGAAAAACGCAAATGTGATAAGTGCCTGAATATGGGGTACGATTATCTGATTTACGATAAGAGTATTTCCAAGAGGTAACGCATATGGCAGATACAAATACTACGAAGCCGTATGTGCCTGTTTGGGAAAAATATGCCCTCACGATTTATGAAGCAGCGGAGTATTTCGGGATTGGTGAACATCGGCTGCGAACATTGGTAAGAGAAAACCGTCAGGCGGATTTCGTGCTATGGATCGGAGTGAAGGTTGAAATTAAGCGAAAGCTGTTTGAGAAGTTTCTGAACGAGATAAACGCACTTTAATGTCAAGTATGCGATTTCAACCTTCGCACATTTGTCAAAAGGCTCGTGTCTGACTATGATTGAGGGGAAGGCACGAGCCGGACAAATGGAAAAGGAGGACGCCGCAATGAAAAACTATGTTTATGTTCCCGGTCTTAGCGAGGTTGTGGAAGATGAAAGAAAAAAAGAGCCAAGCAGAACGGAAGATGATAAGTTCATTACAGCAACAGGCGCAGCTAAAAAGATTGTCGCAACGCACGATAACGGCGTTGTAAGAAATAAGAAGGTTGATGACCGCAGCTTTCGGATTCCTTTGTGGGAGAAATATGCCCTGACAATAAAGGAAGCAGCGGAGTATTACAATATTGCCGAAACGAGACTGCGGGAGTTTGTAATGAGCAATCGAACCAAGCCGTTTGTACTGAAAGCCGGGGGAAGATTGTTAGTGAAGCGTAAGGTCTTTGAAGCGTTTTTAGACCAAAACAATATCATTTGACAAGGAGGAAGCAATGGGTAAGCAGGACAATCCAATATTTCAGAGAAGTTTTCCAAATGCTGAAATGTGTAATCAAAAGCTCAAGGAATTGCCGATATGGGAAAAGCCGCTGTTGACGGTGGTCGAAGCGGCAAAGTATTTTCAAATCGGAGAATCCAATATCAGAAGACTTACAAGAGAACATAAGGACGAGGACTTTATACAATGGAAAGATTCCCGTGTGTTTATTAGGCGGGAGGAATTTGAAAAGTTCTTGGATCGCACCAATGTCATTTAGAAGGAGGTATGGGCTATGGCAGAAAAAAGGCGTGATTCCAAAGGCAGAGTTCTTTGGGCAGGTGAATCGCAGCGTCCCGATGGGAAGTATGAGTTTAAGTACGCCGATAACAATGGAGAGCGACACTCAGTGTATAGCTGGAAGCTCGTTGCAACTGACCGTGTACCGGAGGGCAAGCAGATAACGGAATCGCTTCGGGAAATGGAAAAACAGATTAAAAAGGACTTGGAGGATAATCTTCTCGTGTACGAAACACGGAAGATGACGCTCAATTCCTTTTGGGACGAGTACATTGCCCTGAAACACGAACTTAAAGACTCAACGAGAAGCAATTACATCTATATGTATGATAAGTATGTCAGACCGGAAATCGGGCAGAAAAATATCACGGGCATTAAGTACAGCGATGTTAAGAAGTTTTATATGACGCTGATCTACGAAAAGGGGTTTAAGCCAAATAGTATGGAAATCGTCAACACAATTTTGCACCCTGTTTTTACTTCGGCGGTTCGTGACGGATATATCCGGCTCAATCCTACCGACGGCGTGATGGCGGAAATTAAAAAGAGCCACGCTTGGGAAAAGCCGAAACGCCACGCACTTACAGAACGGCAGCAGGAGTTATTTGTGAATTTTACGGCTCAGTCTCACCAATATAGCCATTGGCTTCCGCTAATAACGACAATGTTGGGAACGGGCTGCCGCATAGGCGAAATTCTTGGCTTGCGCTGGGAGGACTGTGATTTTGAGCAGAATATCATCAGCGTAAACCACACATTGATTTACCGCAAATTTACGGACGAGCCTTGCCATTATGCGGTTACTACGCCAAAGACGAAAGCGGGAGAACGGATTATCCCTATGCTTGCAGATGTAAAGGACGCATTGAAAACGGAATATAAGCAGCAGATTGAGGACGGTTTTAATGAGAGCGTAATCGACGGGTATTCCGGGTTTATTTTCAAATCCCGATATAATACGGTTTTATCCCCGCACGGAGTAAACAGGGTGCTTGACCGCATTATCAAGGCGTATAACACGCAGGAGGAGCAGATGGCAAAAAGAGAGAGAAGAAAACCGGAGTTGCTTCCGCACTTTAGCTGCCACAATCTCCGCCATACTTTTTGCACACGCTTCTGCGAGAATGAAACGAATCTCAAGGTCATTCAGGAGATTATGGGACACGCCGACATTACAACGACGATGGACATATATAATGAAGCGACAAAGGAAAAGAAAATGGAATCCTTCGCCGGACTGGAAGGAAAAATCAAGATAAGATAAACGGAGGGGCTTGCCGCAATGGGCAGGCTCCTTGATTTTTGTGAAAAAATATGCTATACTATATAAGAAATCAGACGGTACGGCGTGTGTGTTGCAGTCATAACTGAGATGTGCTTCATTGCTGGACGATGTAAACACCACCGGATTTTTACGACAGATTTTACGACAAACCAAATCAGAATACGCTGATTTATGAAAGGTTATGCAGAACAATGAAGCCAATTTGGATAAACAAAGTCAGGGAAAAGCAGGATAAATCAGGGGGTATCGTTTCTCCCCCGGAAATCCCGACAATGAAGCCGATACCGAATGGTAACGAATAAAACAACGCATTTACGGGCTTTTTGCGAGGTCTTAAATCTAACTTAAGCCAAACTTAAGCCAATTAATGCAACGAATTACGAACTGAAAAAGGGCATTGTTCCAAATATTTTTATGCTGATACAAAAGACGACAACCTTATTTGTTTTAAGGTTGCCGTCTTATTATTTTAATAACGTAGATATGATTGTAATGGAATCCATCAGCCGTTGAAAAATATGATGACATGGTATAAGAAATATATAAGCTGCAAGACTGAAATGAAAAGTGTGAAACAAAGCATTTTCAACATGAAAGCTTTCCTGAACAGTCAAATAGCATAGATTGAAGAGTATTATGAATAGCTGGTTAGACGATTAACAATGAAGGTCATGGTATATGATGATAAATTTAAAGTGGAACGGAGGAGCTTTCAGTAAATATAAGAAGAATCAAGTAAATAAATTGAGTTTTAGCGTCCTATGATATTGTATGCTACGAAATGATTCAATAAATTTTTAGTGATTTTTTGCGGAAATATATTGAAATTATCAACTAAAAGGTTTATAATAAGTATGTTAGCAGTGGCGTATCATGACTACATCGGACATGATAAGAGAGTTGTGTGACAAACAGAATATCAGTCTTGCGGAACTTGCAAGGTGCATTGGGCAGTCGCCGCAGAATTTTAATAAGAAATTAACCGCTTGTTAAAAAGAGATTTTTGTTAGCAATATTTCATATAATGAAAAGCGTGAATATTGGGATTAATTATCGTTATTAAAGACAGCGGAGAGATAGTGTACAGCGGGCATAAACGAACAGTAAAATTGGCATGACAACACAATGACCGTCGGTGGGTTAATCATCGACGGTCAAATTTTATTTAAGGAGAAAAGTTTTATGGTTGAAAGAATAATGTGCAGCTGATGCGGCTGTGAAATTGATGATGAGAATGAAGTGTTTTATGATGTAAACGGAAATGTATATTGTGAGGACTGCTACAACTCAGAGACCGTTAGCTGTGACTGGTGTCATGAAAGATTTCCATGCAGCGATGATCACGGAGATGAAGAAATGTGTGTCTGCGGAAGGTGCTATGATAATTATTTTTATCACTGTACAAGATGTGATCGACTGCTTAGTGATAATGATGTCTGCTGGAATAATGATGATCCATATTGTGATGACTGCTGTCCCAGTGATGATGATTACAGCGGGTATATCCATGATTATTATTACAAGCCTAAGCCTTTATTTTACAAAAGAACTGGTGAAGATGACGTGAGATATTACGGTGTAGAGAGTGAAATAGATAAGGGGTAACGATGAGGAAAAAGCAGAAATGCTCTATGATATTGTGAACAGTGATGATGAGGTTTTATACATTAAATCTGACGGTTCTCTTGATTATGGAATGGAGCTTGTATCACACTCGTGTTCACTTGAATATTACCGACAGGGTATGAACTGGCAGAAGCTAATGAGGAAGGCTGCTGAGCTTGGTTACAGATCGCATAACACCAAAACATGTGGACTTCATGTACATATATTGGAAGAGCACAGCTTGGTAAAAGCTACGAGGAACAGGATGAGTTATCAGCAGAATAATATTTTTCTTTGAATCACACTGGAATGAGCATATCAAATGTATTTTTATGTATTTCCGGATAATACATTTATAAAGAATTCAGGATCATTGCACTTTATAACTTTCCATTCAGTTGATTCTTTTCTTAATGAAAAGACAGAAGTTATTTCTACATTTTTATCCATATCAGAATAATACTGTTGCACATATTCGTTGAATATTGTATTATAATTGCTTCTCTTATCAAGGGCATTAAGCTTTTCGTAATCTTTATCGGCACTTTCTTTTGCTTTTTGGCTTAACTCATAAAAACTGATTGTCTTTAGATTTAGAGTAATAGTTACATTTTCATCATCAATATATTCTACATTTTCTATACTATATTCGATTGAAGAGTAAATGGCATCCATGAAAAACTCTTCATCGTTAACAAGATACACAAATATATCGGGATATTCTTGATAGTCCAAAATGTTTCTTAACTCTTCAAGACAATCCTCGTTAAAAAATTCCTCCTCTTTTTTATTAAATATTGCATCTACCAAAGAGTTTACAACATATTCCGGAGAATCTTCTTCATACTCTGCTTTTGAAAAAGAAATCGATGAATTTTCTTCATTATTTTCTCTATTGGGAAATAAAAAGCCTTTAAACATGGCGAACAGGTGTATAGAACCAAAGACTAGTAATCCTATTAATCCTAAAATTATAATTAATTCAAAAGCCTTTTTTATGAATTTATTAGGCTTACGGAGTTCTTTGGAGTATTCGTCAGATGAATAAACAATTTCATCGCTTTGCGTTTCAGCTTCGGAATATGACTGTTTAAAGTTAGAACGATCTTGTGCAGCAGCTTGACTATAGCTACTGTCATAAGCTTTTCTTTTAGCTTTATCTGAAAGAATATCGTAGGCTTCGTTTATTTCTTTCATTTTCTGTTCAGCAAAAAACTTATCACCCTGATAAAAGACGGGTACTCATAAAGAAGTTTTTATGATTTGAAGATAAGGTTGCGTAACCTGGGCGGTTACGCAGCCTTTCTCTTCTTGTCGTACTTCATACTATCAGCGACAGCAGTAGCTACGGCAACATCAAAGCGATAGTGTATCTCAATCTCCTGAGTGCGATGCCCACTGCTTTTGTCGGGAGCGTGAACAACGATTTTCTCAATCAGTTCGTGCATGATCTCAGGTGTAAGTTCCGTGATATGTTCATACTTCTGTACTTCCTTGATGAACGCAGTCACATCAGTTGACTTCTGTTCTTCATCATATCCTGCCGACATCATCGCAAATCGTTCATCGGAGATCTTACCTGAAACATTATCCTCATAAAGCCTTGTGAACAGCCTTTCCAGTTCGGCTATACGCTTCTCCGCCTCTCTCAGCTTTTTCTTGGACTTGGCAAGCTCTGAGGACTGCTTCTGAACGGAATTGTCCATAGCTGCCTGCACAAACTCGTCCTCGTTCTCCTTGACAAAGGAAACTGCGCACTTCACAAAAATGGTTACAATCATTCTGCAAAACTGGACTCCGGAAGGATTATCCGCTATAATGGATTTACAATAAAACTTTCGGAGGTAATAGCTATGTTGAAAACACCTGAATTGGCAATGCCGAGAACGAGCAAGGTCACGACTATCTGCAGCGGTAAGCGTGAGATCTGGACGGACTACGAAGAAGCAAAGGCATATTTTCTTGAACTCATGATGTCTATGGACGGTGAAGAACATGAACGTGCGGAGTGCGTATACATTCAACTGCTTCATGGACTTGAAGAATGTTCGGACGAAGATGAATAATCGCAAACAGGGCATTGCCACTGACTGACAATGCTCTGTTGTAATTATCAAAAAAGTGATAGCTGTTCTGACAGATAATATGCGTGTTCCATATGCTGTTTTGCTTCGGCTTCTAGTATTTCTACATTTGACAGAGGAAGGCTTTTGAAGCGAAGCTGATACACTATATCGAAAAAGCTCGTTACAGCAGCTGTACCAAGATGCGTCAAGCAGATCAACTGAATATGAAAATGCCGTGCGATACGGAACATTGGTTCAAGAAGATGCGGCGATGAGATAGGACCAAAAGGATTGTCAAGGATCAGCACACCGCTTGTAGTATTCAAACTGCTTGTCAGACTCCGTGTGTAGTTCATTACGGAAACGATCAGTGAGAACAATACAACAAACTGCTCTCCACCGGAATTTGCTTTCAGAGCATCCTGCCATGAACGATAGCGACTGTTCTGGATATTCTTATCAATCTTGAAAACAGTGATTGGAATGATTTCTTTGCCGATATAGCAATTCAGCAGCCGCCTGATTTCCAGATGACCGTGATGTGTTTTTGTTGAAGAATCCTGCTCAGACAAATATTTCTTTACTTGTTCTGTAATGTACTGATTGATCCTTTCAGCCGGCTGTTCGCTCATGGGTTCAATATCAGGCAGTTCAATGCGTATCATCTGTTTTTTTGTATTACCGATCTGTATCATTGATTTCTTTGATAGAATTGTAAGGTTTTCATACAGCCGCCCGACGCGCTGGAGGCAATTGGTCACAAGCTGTTTTCTGCTATCCTCGACATCTTTGAGCAAAACAGCAAGCTGAGCGATACGCTTCTGATACCGTTTGATATCGCCTTCTGTACGCTCATAAAGTGTAAAGTATTTATCGCCTGTGATATTATGATTGTCAATTACAGATAATATGCCGTCAAGCGTTCCGGTAAACAAGGTGTGCGTGTTTCTGAACGGTTCAAGTTCACTGCTATGATATTTCTTCGTTTTGTTCTCGGCTTGTTTCAATTTTTCAATGCAGTTCTCTATGGTATCACGCAGTTTATTCGTATCTTGCGGAGTCCCTGATAACTTTGGTATGTATTCTGCATTTTCTGCTGTAAATCTTTCTGCAAATTTAGATGTATATCTGTGGTCTGCATTCAAATCAGTCAGCTTTTCAGTACATCTATGCATCTCGTTTTCAGAATCCTCTAAAACAGATTGACATTCTCTGATACGACGTTCAAAATCCGAGCCGACCTCCGAGCGGGAGAGAAGTTCAGTATGTAGTTCAGATAGTCTGTTTTTAGCCAGTTCCAACGTTTTTTCGGCTTTAGCGTGACACTCCACAGCACCTGAATACAGTTCGGAAGCCTGATTGCATTCCATTTTCGCCTGAGAAAGTTGTTCCTCTGCATGCTGATAAGCGTCATCCGTATATGATATGTTTTCATATTCTGACGATTCAATATGAAATCTTTCGATATCCTTAGCTGTTTTTCTGACGCTCTCCTGAATTTTTTGCAGCTTTTTATGTAACTCCTGAAGATTTGCCGAATAATTCTCCTGATATAAACGGTATTCTGCAAGCATTGCAGAATAATCCTCTGAGAGTATTTCGGCTTTCGGTGTATCTTCTAATTCGCCGAGCAAATTCTGATACTCTATCAGTTTATCACCTAACAGCTTGATTTTATCATCGCATTCTTGCATAAGAACTGAAAGATGGTTTTCTTTCTTATGCTCTGACTCAATCTGAGCAGCAAGCTGTTTGCAAGCAGATTCCATTTGCGATATTTGCCTGCTGAGTTCTTCATATTGTGAAATAGTACCGCAAATACGCCCAAATTCTTTTTGATGATTCTCTGTTTGGTGTAGAATTTCCTGCTCAGAATTTATGAGCTCACGAAGTTCTTCGGTGCGTTTTTTTATCTTTGCTTTTCGCTTATCAAGTGTTGACAGCTCATCTTGAATTGTCTGGAGTTTTGACTGACAAGAAATGATTTGTTCCTGAAAATGCTGTTCATCATCAGCGGTATATGTAAACGCAGAGAGTATGCAGCGTTCTGCTTCCCATTCGCTGATCTGATGCCGAAGCCGCTCTATTTCAGCTTTTTCCTCATCAAGCCTTTGCTGAATGACATCTTTGTAAGCAGAAACATCGCTGAAATATTCTCTATCGAACGCAGAAAGAAAACGGTTATGCTCACTCCATTTTCCATCAGCCATATCAGCAAGCTCAGAACGTGTATATACCGGAACAATAGCCGACAGCCATGAATCTGCTGTTTGAGACAGCAGCTTTATCTGCTCTTTTTCTGAATCGACAATAACAGCGTATGCAACAAGCGGATTGATTGCAATGATATCTTCTCGTATCTTTGGGGACTGATAATTCAGATATTGCTCACCTGTCTGGTAAGAAACACCTGATTCCTGCAAGAAGTCGATTGCGGTTTTTGAGAGGTGAAGCTGTCCGGTTTCGATACACCGTACCTGTTCTGTGAGCAATTCAGCTGAACGCTCTGCTTGTCTCAGCTGTTCTTTCAGCTTCGCAAGTATATTATCAAGGCTTGTTATCGGTTCATCTGAAAACAGCTGGCTTGCAGGTATAGACAGATGTTTCAGTACAGGAATAACGGCATTGTATGCTTTCCTGTACTGTTCCAATGCAGACTTATGCTGTTGCAGGCAGACTTCACAATTTGCCAGCGCCTGAGTCAGTTCTGTGCGCTCTGCATCCTGATTGTCAAGCTCCTGTCCAAACTGTTCTTCTTCATTTTGATAGCTTATTATCGTATCATTTCCCAGTTTAAGCTGATTATCATAGCCCGAGCGGATATTCTCGATATCCTCCTTGGAGTAGCTTCCGTCAAGCATAACAGTTATATGCAAAGCAAGCTCTGTTAATCCTTGATTGATCTGTTCAAGCAGATAATTTCTGCGTCCTGTCGCCTGATGCAAGCAATTGTTTTCTTCCTCATGCTGTTCTGTAAGCAGTTTAATCTTTTTTTGTGTATCACAAAGTACATCTGATTGTTCTTTTCTTGCTGATTCCTCCTGAATCAAATCCCTGTCAGTCTGCTGTTTCAATTCGGCTGCCATCAAGGAGAGTGAATACTTCAAGGATAGAATACGGGAATCCTGCGTTCCCTGCTCCAACTCTCTGATCTGTGCAGTCAACGCTTTCTCTTCATTCTGCTGTTCAAGAAGTTCAGCATATTCCTTTGCGGCATTCAATACGCTGACCAGATGGGCAAACTTGTCACGCTGGTTTTCTGCATCTTCTTTTTGACGTTTGCACTCTGATAATTGCACATCTGCTTTGTCAAAGCTCTCCTCCGCAAAATAATAGGCTTCCGAAGCCCTTTCCGCTTTGATATGATGAAGTTTTGCTTTTAATTCGGATATCGTTTTTTCGAGCTGTGCTTTCTTGTTGCTTTCCAGTTTGATATTATGGTCAAGCGCAAACAAATGGTCAGCCAATATGTGTATTGCTTGAATTCTTGCATCTTCGGCATCCCACATATTCTTCATGAGGGGAAGAATCCCTTGCAGTTTTTCGGTGAATGCTTTGATCTGTGACTGCAAGCGGAGATTTTCTTCCTGCCCTGCATAGCTGTCAGCGTAATGGACAAACATTTCTTCCAACGCCTCCGCTGATGCTGTATTATTCGGCATGACACCGGGGATAATGAACTTATCGAGCAGTCTGTCGGCTGTTTTGTATTCCTCAAAGAATTTCGTAATGCCGCCTTCTACCGCATTGATACGCACAAGAATATTTTCCCATTCGGTATGAAGGATCCCGTATTCTTCCAAACGTTTCTGGTAACGACGCAAAGAATCAGCGGGATAGTATTCGACCTTTCTGCTCTGCAGATATTTACGCAGATCATCAAAAGACATGGGATGGATATGACTGCCTGTCCGTTCGGTAAGAGGAAGATTGATCAGATCGAGTTTATCACCAGTTCTTGTATAGTCATGCATAAATGTGTAGAAACGAACTGTTTTGCTTTCGTTTTCATCATCTGCTGCCCGGCTTGCCGCCAATGCAATACCTGTCAGCAGACTGTTAGATGAGCCGTCCAATGCCCACTCTATCAGAACAAACGCATGGTCAGTGCCTTTCTGGAAATAATCGCTGATATTTCGGTTCTGCACTTTTGCTTTCGGGCAGACTGGTTGGAGAAGCAACTGAACGATAACAGATTTACCGCCGCCGTTATCCAGATTCAGCAGTGTGTCGATCGGCTTTCCTTCGGCGTTCTCAGTACAGAATATCTCGTCCGGTATCAGCTTTACACCGTCATTGAACCTGAAATTCACGATTCTGATCTTACGGATCGCCGGCATCTGACTCACCTCCCTCCAGAATAGTGTGTATCTCCGCAATGCGATTCTTAGATAAATAATACGGCATCAGGTCGTTAAGTTTTACCGTCGGCTTCCATACCCCGTCAGCATCATACAGTAATTCCTCATCACGGAACTTTCTGATGATCTTCATAAAACAGCCGTGCTTTGTATCCACTGAATTCGATTCATCACCACGCTTTGCCAGCCAGTTGTCTGCAAGGCGCAGAAAATCCATACTGTACTGAGCAGCGGCATTTTTTAGGGCTTCACCCTCGGATCGCACCTGTTCACAATGCTGCGTGAACTCATCCAGAAAATCAGATTCCTTGATATAAGACCTCGTTTGCAGTGTATTGTCTTCTCCACCGTACAGCTCATGCAAAAGAAAAATCGCCATATAATTCAGCAAATACAGTTCTTCCAGCTTCTCATTGCCGACACTGCGGCGAAAGTCGCTGTTATCCTGTGAGAATAATTCATTGCTCGGATTCGGCAGGAGATAAAGCCTACCATTTGTTCTGTAAAGCGTAAAATCAAGCTCCTGTTCCATAACCGCAAGCTCGGCAGCTATTTCAGCATCGCAGTAATCTTCATAATAGGAAGAATCCTGTTCACGGGTGATATATCCCTTTTCCATTAGCTTTGCAAATAGTCTCAGACTTTCAGGTCTCATCGTCTCACCTCGATCTTAAAATCATTGATTTTGATACGGTTCCCTGCATCATCAGATAATGTGATCACTTCATCGAGCTTATATATCAGTATTGTCTGTATCTGCACCAATTCTTCCGGAAGTTCGCTCAGGCAGTAGGAAAGGTCAAATTCACCAACGGGCACAATGACATCATGCTGTTCTGAACGCCAGCCCACTACATCGATCTCTCCCAGTCCGTAGAGCTTCAACATGACATCAGGCAACGATTTTTCCTGTAATTGCTCCTGTAGCTGCTCTTTTGATACAAAGGCAAGATAATCACTAAAATAGAATTCCGGGGTGCTTTTGGCGTAGGTAAGCAATCCTCTTATGATCTCAACATATCTGTTGTTTCTGATATCAGCAGCAGTTTCGGCATTTTCCTCACTTATGATATCAATGCCGTCATCTCTGCTGTTTTCCCTGATAGTATTCTGCCTGCTGTAAAAGAAATCAAGACCAAACAGATGTGGAAATGAAGGACGATACAGCGGAGCAAACAGCTTTCCAACATCTCTGGTATCTTGCAACTGCATTTTCTGCAATGGGAGTAATAATTCCTGTTTCAGGTCAAAGCGACCTGCCTGCAAATAAGAAAAGCTATCATCTAATAGATTTGCATATAGATCGGAAAGCGAAAATTTCTGATTGAAGACACAGCTTTGCTCGCTTATTACCGTATCAATGTTTTCAAGTATTTCCCGTATCTCTTGTTCTGTCTGACCTATATTGTCATTTTGATTGATCTGGGCATCTGCGATTGCTTGCAGCTTCGCTGATACGAGAGTACGGATATCACTGAGCTGTTTGTTCTCGTCCTCGAAGGAATCCTTTACCTGCGTGACGATCTCTTCATATTCGTCAATAGATACTTCGGAGATATTGGTTCTGCACCGAAGCATAAAATCATCCATTCTTGTTTTCAGATTCCTGACCCTGCTGACCAGTTCACGGCTCTCCCGAAGTGCTTTGCCATAGTTGCCGCGCTTGATAAATTCCTGTAATTTGAATCGGTTGACAGAAAAATCCAATTCGCTGTCGATCTCTTTGGTTCGGAACAGAAACTCATACGCTTCATTCGTCAAAACATAGCTTCCGCTTTTCTGTTCGATCAGGATAAGCGAACTCTGCTTTCTGAAATTCTCATCTCCGCTGTGAAACGTATCAAATAAGCGTCTCTTACCGCCGCTTTGCAGGACATCTGTTACGATATAATCAGCAAGCATCTTTGCTGACTCCGATTCATAACCGTACACATCGGCAAGCTCTCGCAAAAATGCTGTGATATCCTGTTTCGTGCAGCGCTCACCGTAACGGAGCGTACTGTCCATGATAAAAACCATTACCATAAGGATCAGATTATCGGTTTTATCATCATCGCCACGCAACAATTCATGAATCTCCCTTGGCTTGCTTCTTTGCAGCCAGTATTTGATAAGATTCACGAATCGCATACGTTTCTCAAAATCCTGTAATAGTTCTTTGGATTCTGCTGAAATCATATTCTTACCTCATGTTTTCTGCCAGCACAGGGTAGGAGAGAATCTCCTGCGGCAGACGTTTATTATCTTGCAGTATCTGTGTGATATGTTTTTGTTCGCCAGACTGAAACATAGGCAGTATTCCGGACATTTCGGGTATGATGCATCGTCTGTCTTCACTGTCAGGCAGCTGAATGTTACGGCTCAGCTCCAGCATTTTCTGATATGCAGGAAGAAACAATTCAATATGCAGTTCTTCTGCCGCTTTGCAAAGTCGCAGAAAAATGTCAAATCCTGCTCTGTCAATATCTCCGCAGTACAGAAAATGAACTGCATCAGCCCCAAGATAAGCGGCATAGGAACGGAATTTATCTCTACCCGTGATGTCATTGCCCTGCCCAAAGATCACGCCGTCGATTCGAGTATCAAATAATGTGTTAGCTTCGGATTCGTACATCAGCCTGCGGATATTGAACCAGATGTCCTTGTTTTCGCAGATAAGCAATGTCATAGTCGGTTTCCGGACGGGGATATAATCTGAAAAACACTGTTCGGGCGTTTCATAATATCGAAGCGTGTCCCCTGAAATCCCGATAGCCTCTAATAATCTTAAATGGTTATCCAATTCCTTCTCTTCACCGAAGATGGAAAAAGAACGCTCACGCCTCGACATCATATCATTGCCTTCGTGATTAGTGAACCATTCACTCAAACGGCGCAAAAATGCCTTATTGTTGACAAATTGCATTCGATTACGAAGCAGATACCCATTCGCTAAAAGTCTCGGATGAAGTGCATAGATCTCATCCGGTGATACCTGTATCGTGTTCTCAATGCAAATAGTATATCGCATAAACAATGGATTTTTTCGATTTCCATTTGTTCCGCTGCTCTTGACAGGCACTAATACGCCTTTATCGTTAAGCTCTTTAATCTGTTCGTTAAGCTGCTCTGGATCTGAACATAACCTGCTGAGTTCCTCCAATGTGATTCGTTTACGAGGAAAATCCTGCAATGCTTTATATAGTGTATTATTGGGCTTACTCATACTTTGCCCCCTCTGAACAAAATATAAAATAGTATATATATTGTAGCATAATTTGGTCGAAAAAGCAAGCTGTCAGTTGTACGAAAGAAATTCTTCGGAGATTGAGCGTTTTCATAACAAAAAGCAGGCAGATACCTCTCAATGAAGTATTTGCCTGTTTTGTTTCATAGCCCGCTGTATAGGCCTTTACATAATAGTTGTTGAAAAATTTCTATATTAGTACCGACCTAATATCGGGGTGATATTTTTTTGCTAATGCCTTGTACGCTGCTTTAATAACTTCATTAGGGGAGTTCACATTTACCCCTAATATATTATAATAATCTTTCATCCTATGGGTTTCTTCCTTTTGGTGAATTTAATAATATGTATTATGCAAAAGAATAAAATGATCAGGGATATTATTTGAGAAGTAGATAATACTCCCCATATTCCTCTTACCGAATCACCTCTAAAAAATTCCAATACAAATCGGCAACAAGAGTATTCTATTAGATAGATTATAATAAGTCTTTGAGACTTAAATTTTTCTGAAATTATCATTAATGATATAAAAATAAGCAAGTTAAAAAAACTTTCAAAAAGCTGAACAGGAAAACGTATCACTTCAGGTGAAGCAGCCATTGAGAATCCCCAACTATTTTCTACCCCATAACAACATCCTCCAAAGAAACATCCAATTCTACCCCAGAAATGAAACAGAGGAATTGCGGGTGCAACAAAATTAAATAACTTTCCTTTATCATCATGCTTTATTTTTGTACAAAGCCATATACCAAACAGCATTCCTAGTAATCCGCCGTAAAAAACAATGCCGCCATTAAACATATAATAAAGCATTTTGTTTACAGAAAAGTCTCTGATGATTTCTGGAATCATAGTCAGAAAAAACAACAAACGGCTGCCAATAAGCAGTGTGATAACCGAAACAAACATATACAAAAGCAATTGCTTGAAAGTTATGTCAAATCGTTCCATGCGAAAAAACAGAAGAATTATTGCGGATATTGCGCCCAATGTAGAGAAAAATACATAACTTGGTATAGTAATGTTTACTAACGGAAACACTTTATATTCCTCCTAATTATTCATCATAGCATGCAGATACACAACCATGCGGGAACTTTCTGGGCATATTATTATTAAAGTTCTTGCTTTCATCAGTTTTTTTATTGCATGATATTCCACCGCAAGATGGTCCGGTATAAGCTTGCGTTTTATCACTGGTCACCTGCTCATTGTATTTTTGACAATTGCAGTTAAAGAAACCGCAATCAGTACCTAAATCATATTTGCCTGATGACATTACAGGGCCATTTCCGATACAACCGCAATCCTCGTAGTAATAGACTATTCCTGAATATTGTACGTCATCATCAGAGAATTCAACATATAAACATTCGGTAGGCCAACAACTGGTATTTAAACCGCAGCCAAGACATCCGGCCGGTCCTACACAACTAGTGTATTCAACCTCTGTTGTATCATCAATTCCGCTTGCTACAAGCAAACGTGCTTCATATGATTGACAAAAGCTTACTTCATGTGGTATAATTATTATGAGTAAATATGTTATTTTATATGTTTTTTACTTATGTGAGAGGAAACTGCTATGGATAGAATAGATGCTCTGAAACAGCTTGTTAAACGTTTCGATGATAGCATAAAGGAATATAAGAAGGAAAGCTATAACGAGCATTCCTGCCGTGATGAGTTCATTAACCCTTTTCTTGAAATACTAGGTTGGGATGTTACAAATAAAAAGGGGTTAGCTCCGCAGTATAGAGAAGTAATAGCTGAGTATCACGCAAGTTCAAGTGACCGCCCTGATTACTCTCTTACGCTTAGGGGTGTATCAAAATTCTTTGTTGAAGCCAAGAAGCCTCATGTAGACATCAGCAAAGATCCTTCACCTGCTGTGCAGACGAGAAAATATGGTTGGAACGCAAAACACAAGATAGCCGTTCTCACGAATTTTGAGTATTTCATTATTTATGATACTACAACGGTTCCAAATGATAATGATAAATGCTCTGTTTCACGTTACCGCATCTATAAGTACACAGAATATGTCGATAAACTCGATGAGATAACCAAACTTGTATCAAGAGACTCTGTATATAGCGGTGATTATGATAAGTATTTCAGCGAAACTTTTAGCGGTGCTGGAAGTCAGAAACAGCAAGTAGACATTCTCTTCCTCAAACAGATCAATGATTGGCGAGTTGCTTTAAGTAATGAGCTGTATTCAAAAGGCGGACGCTACACTTCTCTTGACGTTTTGAATGATGTTGTTCAAGCATTTATCAACCAGATAGTATTTATCAGAACATGTGAGGACAAGAACCTTCCTCTTTATCACAAGTTGAAAGATACTATCACTGATCCTGCTACGCTTCATAAAGAATTGGAAGCTCTTTTCCGTGATGCTGATAAAAGGTATAACTCAGGTATGTTCTCCGGAGATTATATCATTTTTGATCTCAACAACAGTGTTATTGCTGACATGATAAATGGACTATATTACCCGCAGAGTCCGTATATTTTCAGCATTATAGAGCCTAATATGCTCGGTAAGATATATGAAATGTTCCTGACCGAACAGCTTACCGTACTTGAGAACGGTAAGATTGGATTGGCTCAAAAAAAGGACTGTCTTAATCGTTCTGTTGTAACTACACCTACGGAAATAGTCAAGTACATGGTAGAAAAAACACTTTCTCGTCTTTGCAAGGACAAAACACCTGACGAGGTATGCGAGCTTCACATTGCAGATATTGCTTGTGGCTCAGGTGTTTTCCTAGAGGAAGTGTTCCAGTATTTACAGTCATATTGCATAGAATGGTATCTTGAAAATGATAAGACACACCTAATTGAGATTGACAATGGAGGATACAAACTTCCGCTTGAAGAAAAGAAGAAGATATTGTGTTCCTGCATCTTTGGTATTGATATTGATATTCACGCTGTTGAGGTAGCAAAATTCTCTTTGCTTATAAAGCTGATAGAGAATGAAACTGCCCCCTCTGTTAAAGCAGTAACACCTATATTGCCTGATCTTAGTACCAATATTCTTCACGGTAATTCGTTGGTCAGCGATGCGGAGCTGAAAGGCATCAAATATACAGAAGAACAGCTTGTGGAAATAGTTCCGTTTAATTGGGACGAACTTGCGGTCAACAGCTTTGATGCTATTGTAGGCAATCCTCCCTATGTTACCACTGAAGATATCCATTCTCTTATTCCTGCACCCGAATTTGATATTTACAAGAAGAAATATAAGACATCACACAAGCAGTTTGACAAGTATTTCATCTTCCTTGAAAGAGCTTTGCAGAAAACAAAATATAACGGTTATGTTTGCTACATTATTCCTAACAAGTTCTTCAAAATCGGTGCAGGCGCTAAACTTCGTGAACTTATTGCAAAGGAAAAGTATCTCGTAAATCTTGATGATTTCGGTGCAGCGCAGCTCTTTGAAGATAAGACAATTTACAGCTCTATCATTCTTATGCAGAAGAAACCACAGGATAGTTTTAAATACACAAACGTAGATTCTGCGAATAACTTGTGGATTGGTAAACCTACTGACAGTATCAAGCTTAGCTGTTCATTGCTTGACGAACTTCCGTGGAAGCTCACATCTGATTTTGAATTTTTAGAGATACTCAAGAAGATAGAGCCTGTATCTGCTCCGCTTGATTGCTTTGCAGAGATATTCAATGGTATTCAAACAAGCGCCGAAAGACCTCAGCCTATATATTGGTTCTCAGGCGAAGAAATAATAAGCGAAGATGATGATACTATAACGGTTAAAAAGGAAGAAAAGGTTTATTCTATCGAGAAGAAGATATTGAAACCTTATTTCAAACCTACTAAAAAAGCCGAAAAGGGACTAACAACATACGATAGTCTTTCAACAGATAAGAAGATAATATTCCCCTATGACGGAGAAGGACATCTGATACCGATTGATATTATGAAGTCAGATTATCCTGGAGCATACGCTTATCTGTTAGATTATTATGATAGGTTAGTTCCTAAGTGCGTATCAAACTCTGGCATAAGAGACGTTACAAATGCCACGGCAGAAACCTGGTATCAGTATGGCAGAACGCAGGCACTAACGGCGTTTATTAATACTCCTAAGCTGATCGTTAAGGTCATGTCTAAGGATAACCCCATGTACGCTATGGATAATGCTGATATGCTTATTGCTTCCGGTGGAACGGCAGGCTATTGCGCAGTTGCTAAAAAAGTTGGTAGTCCATATGAATTGGAATATATTCAGGCTTGGCTTGCCAATCCCTACACAGAAAAGATATTCAATATTGTCGGCAGCGACTTTGAAGGCGGATTCATTTCAAGAGGTACATTTGTGCTGTCCTCTCTGCCTTTTGTAAAACTCAATTTTGCTGATTCAAAACAAAAGGCTCTATATGACAGAGTTGTTGAAGCAAGTCGAGGGGTGTATGCTATCAATGACAAGCTTGACCAGAAGCCGTCTAAACAAATCGAAACGACACTTGTACGTCAGAAAGCATCTCTGATCAAGGAAATAGATGACCTTATTTCCCGTGTTTACAGGTTAGAGTTCTAAAGAAGGTAATTATTATGAGACTTAAAAAGGATAGTTCCGAACAGAAATTAAGAGGAGCATACTATACGCCATTGCCGCTTGCAAATGCAATGGTGAATCTTGTTGCGTCACAGAACATAACCAATGTATTAGAGCCGAGCTGTGGTGACGGTGTATTTCTTGACAGCCTTGCATCATTGGAACTGCTTAATAACATACCAAATGTCACTGCTGTTGAAATAGAACCTGATGAGGCAGAAAAAGTCAGCATCAACTACATAGATAATGATAACGTTCATGTACTAAACGAAGATTTTTTAGACTTTTATCAGCAAGTTTATGGAAAACACACCTATGATCTCATTCTGGGCAATCCTCCCTATATTCGCTATCAGTATCTTACAGAAGAACAGCGTGAGATACAGTCAAGCATACTCACATCTCATGGAATGAAGTCAAACAAACTGATTAATGCATGGGTCGCTTTTTTGGTTGCCTGCGTTCAGCTTCTTTCTGATAACGGAAAGATAGCATTTGTTATTCCTGCTGAAATACTCCAAGTGGCATATGCTGAGGATCTTCGGCTCTTCCTCTCTAATCAACTTTCAAAAATTACTTTACTTACCTTTGAACAGCTTGTTTTTCCTGACATTGAACAGGAGGTACTTGTGTTTATTGGCGAAAAAGGCGAGGAAGAAAAAGGCATAAAAATAATCGAACTAAGTAATCTTGAAGATTTTAAGAAACTTGACCTTAATTCCAATGGATTTCAGAAATTGAAGCACGTTAAGGAAAAATGGACTCAGTACTTTGTATCAGCAGAAGAAATAAAAGTTATCCAATCAATTCGTGATGATAAGAGATTTAAGAAGTTTTCAGACTTAGCTCTTATTAATATTGGCATAACAACAGGAAACAATACTTTTTTTTCTGTTGATAAAGAAACCACCGAGAAATATGATTTATCTTCGGTTACACTCCCACTTATCGGAAGAAGCTCCCACGCTCATGGTATCTACTTTACGAATAATGATTGGCAGGAGAATATTAACGCCAATAAACGAGCAATGCTTATCAGCTTTCCTGATACGCCCTATGAAGAGTATCCTGATAAACACAAGGAATATATAGAGCTTGGAGAGAAAAACGAAGAACACAAAGGATACAAATGCTCTATTCGTGATAGGTGGTATATTGTACCGTCAGTATGGATACCCGATGCTTTTTTCCTCAGAAGAAATAATCTTTATCCCAAGTTTGTGCTAAACCGATGCAATGCTGTATCTACTGATACAATGCATCGAATTAAGTTTAATAAAGGTGTAAATGTTGAGAATGTCCTTTTATCATATTATAATAGCATCTCATTTGCATTCACCGAGATTTGCGGAAGAAGCTATGGCGGTGGGGTGCTTGAGATTCTCCCCGGGGAAGTCGGTAATATAATGTTGCCGATTATTGATAATATAGGTAACAAGCTAAGAATTGAATTATTAAAGCAGATTGATTCCATAGTTCGCAAGGACGAAGATATAGAAAAAGCTCTTGATCTTGTGGATCAGAAGTTGCTTGTTGAAGTGTTAGGTGTTAATAAAGAAGTCTGCACTACTTGTCGTAATATATGGAAAAAAATGCAGAAGCGTAGACTTGGGAGAGGAGAGTAATAATTATGAGTGAGAAAAATGGCGTAATATATATACTCACAAATCCCTCATTTCCTGAGTATGTAAAGATAGGCTATGCCGATGATATTGATAAAAGACTCAAACAACTCAATAGAAGCGAGTGTATTCCCTTTGCGTTTAGAGTTTACGCAACCTATGAAGTTAGCTCTCGACTATCTGACTTAAAAATCCATTCCATTATTGACAAGCTCAATCCTAATCTTAGGTCTGTTGAGAGCTTCAACGGCAAGCAGCGTGTGAGAGAATTTTATGCTATGTCTCCCGAAGATGCCTATTCCATCTTAGAAGCCATAGCTGAGATAAATAATTGTTCGGACAAACTCAAGTTGGTACGACCAAATGAAGCAGAGCAGCAAGACGAAGAAACAGCAAAGGATATTGATACAGAAAGCGCTGAAAGATCATCTAACTTCTCATTTAGTAAATGCCAGATTCCTATTGGTGCTAAGATAGAGTTCTGTGATAATCCCAGTATTACTGCAATTGTAGTTGATGATAGGTACGTGGAATATAATGGGGAAATTATGTCCATGACCGCTCTTGCAAAACTCCTAACGGGCATAAAGTATTCAATTGCTGGACCAAGGTTTTTCAAATATAAGGGAGAGTTTTTGAATGATATCAGACATAGGCTGGGAGTATAATAATTATACACAAGAAAGGAAGAAGATGTTATGTCTTTACAGGATGAAATAACCGCACGTTCAAGTAAAATTTTTAGAGAATCATATCAAATGTCCATTGGCGAATTAATAAACCTATATAGGGATGGCGAAATGGATATTCACCCTGAATTCCAAAGAGTTTTTAGATGGAGTGAATACCAAAAAACCAAACTAATTGAATCGATTATGCTGAATATTCCTATCCCTTCTATTTTTGTAAGTCAAAACGAAGATGGCATTTGGGATGTGATTGATGGAGTTCAGCGGCTTTCAACTATTTTCCAGTTCGTTGGCGTTTTTAGAGATGAAAACGACAACCTATTGCCCCCTCTAACATTGCAAAGAACTGATTATTTACCTTCATTTGCGGGAGTTCAGTGGAATGGTGATTCAAAGGAGCTAAGTTTTACAAAAGAGCAACAGCTTTTTTTCAAACGTTCCCGAATCGATATTATTATAATGAAAAAAGAAAGTGATCCCAACACAAAGTATGAACTTTTTCAGAGATTAAATACAGGTGGCTCTTTGCTTAGTGATCAGGAAGTCAGAAATTGTCTGATGATAATGACTAATAAGTGTTTTTATGAATTTGTTACTGAGCTTGAGATGAGCGAATCATATAGAAATTGCTTACCAATCTCAGATCGCAAAACCGATGAACAGTATAGAATGGAACTTTTACTTCGACTATTAATTGCAGAACATATTAATTGGTCTAAAATATCCCAATATCAGGAGTTTTCAGAATTATTAGACAAAGAGACAATAGGTCTTTGTGAAAATGATTTGGATTATGAAGCAATTAAAGAAAGATTTACAACTACATTTAATTTGCTATATGGCTTATTAGGTGAAAACACATTCAAAAAGTATTCTAACAATAAATATCAGGGTCCGGTTTTAGCATCAGCTTTTCAGGTCATTGCTACAGGAGTTTTCATTAATATCTCAGAAATTATGTCACGTGATGACAGAAATGATTGGATTAAAGAAAAAGTCAAAAAAATGTACGAAGAGGAAGTGTTCAAAAAAAATACTATTCCTGGCGTAAGAGCAATTCCCAGATATAAAGATTTATCTGAATTTGGAATCGAATATTTTAAGCCATGAAAATACGCACAATAAATAATTTACAAGATGCCATTGATTCAGAGATGGCTTGGAGAAAAAAAGAACTATCTGCACTGAAAAGCAATATTCAAAGTTCTAGATCATTTGCAAAAGAAACAGCACTTCGTGCTGGCATAGCATTGTTATATGCTCATTGGGAAGGTGCTATTAAAAACATTGCATACTATTATCTTGTTTATGTTTCTTTTCAAAAAGTGCCATATAATAAATTAAAGAATAATTTTTTAGCAGTTACGCTTAAACAAAAACTATTGCAATTTGAAGAAACAAATAAAACCACGTTGCAAACTGCAATAATAAATAGTATATTTGAAATTAGTAATGAACCTTCTCAAATACCAACAGAAAAAATAATCTCAACCAACAGTAATTTAAATTCTGCTATTTTTAATGAAATAATGTGTACTATAGGATTAAAAACAGATTATTATGAGCAATCTTATAAGATGATTGACGAGGTATTATTAAATATGAGAAATAACATAGCACATGGAGAACGGCTTGAAAATATAGATTTAGATGAAAAACGTTATAATGAAATCCATGATATAATATTTGATTTAATCAATCATTTTTCTGTCCAAGTGTTGAATGCCGCTTGCTTAAATATATATCTTGCAGAAAATGAAGAACCGTCCATATAAAAACAACTGTCCCATAAAGCACAACCGTCATTCTCAAATACAAACCATACACTCCAAGATAACTTCTTTCATCATATAAACAAGATGGTTTTAAGCCCAACGGCTTTCTTTAAAACTTCTGCGAGAAAATCGGTCTTATACTCCTTATCAGACTGCTTCCATCTCTCGATCTGGAGCAATCACAGTTTTTAGGCTCTCATTTTTATATAGCTATAAGGTAGGCAAGCCCGCCGAATAAAAAAACAGTGCGTTAGTGGGCTGTATTATTACGCCTGAACAGATAACAGATACACCCCTTCACCCCTGTTTTGAGTTTGGATAAATGTTTTTATATGTGATCGAAAATAGTTGATCGTAATATTTCATTACCATATCCCGATTTGTTGGATATATTGCAAATGAAGACCTCACTTTTGAGAAGGAGATAGTAGCTATCTTTATGTGCTTTGTACCTGTGCGTTTTATATCTCAATTAAAATTCAAAGCTGATTTTGTGAAGCTTATTTTCACACCATTCCACACCAAACTTACACCATCTTTAGTGTGTTGTACGGCAAGTTATGTGCAAATATGAGCGAACAGGAGTGCAGTGAAATAGCGAAAAATCGGGATATAATAAAAAATAAAGGGACATGGAAAATTGGGTATTAAATTCCCCACGATAAAGCCGATACCGAACGGTAACGAATAAAACAACGCATTTACGGGCTTTTTGTGAGGTCTTAAATCTAACTTAAGCCAATTAATGCAACTAATTACGAACTGAAAAAGGGCATTGTTCCAAATATTTTATGCTGATATAAAAGACGGCAACCTTAAAATGACTAAGGTTGCCGTCTTATTTTTTTACCCTTTTATATGGCTTTTTTTCATTTGTCAGTCCGAGAAGATAATCAATACTTGTATTGTAAAACTCAGCAAGCTTTATAAGAGTTTCGGGAGAAAGTGAGAGAACTCCGTTCTCATATTTACTGTATGTGTTTTGACTTACATACAGATATTCTGCCAGCTCACGTTGTTTCTTATCATTATCTTCACGGAGATTTCGGATATTTTCATAAATCATATACATAACCAATATCATTATACAATATCTGATTATCAGATGTTGACTTTTATCTTAAAATCAGATATTTTGATGCATATGATTAATAGTGAATAAAAACTCATAGTTCTGTTGACCACGACTTCGCTAAAAAGGGTCTGTTTTCTGCCCTGCATGGGGTCTTAAACGGGCGTGAATCAAGCCATTTATCATAACAGCCTCACATGATTCGTTCATCAAAGCCCATTCCGCATCCATTTTAAACCCGAACAAAGACCATTCCAATACCTTAAAGAGACCATATTTAATATACTGAATCATAACTGGTCTGATATAAGGCTCTCCCCCGACACTAAAACGACCACTTACACAACATCATATTCATAAGTGGACTATTTCAGTCCCCCAACAAGACCATTCAGCGACCCAAAAATGACACGAAAAGAACCAGTTATAATATCAGGTCTTTCCAAAGCCCAAAGTAATCATCTTTTAAGACCACTTACAATGAAATCACTTCATATTTTCACTTAATCACATGGACTTTTTCTGGTCTCATGCAAGACCAAAGAAAGACCATGCCATGCTGCAGCACAGCTGCGTCATTCTTATTTTTTACGCACCAATGCGTCAGAATCTCTATATAATATTCCGCTCTGACGCTATCCCGGACAGAGCCTTTTGTTATAGCAGCAAAGATATTTTTCTGCTGACTGCAGCGGCATTACGCAATAAAATTATCTTAAAATCGTGGACTCTTTCCGGTCAAATTATGACCATGAAAAGACCATCGGAAAGATTTCTGAATAACACCCCGAACTGCGTCATGCAGCAATACTGACGCGCGTCTGTTGCCGCAAAATATATTCTGAATTACGCTCCGCCTGAGTCAGCCTGACGGCTTCCCAACAGTATGCCGAACTGCAATAAAATATACTCCGGCATACTGAAAAACTGCCGTTTACAACGTCAGTATACTGCGCGTCAAACAACGTGATTTTGAGTATACTTTTTTGAAAACAAAATCCCGAATTTACGGCGATTTCTACGATAGAGTATACAAAGTATACTCCAGCATACTGAAAATAACCCGAAAAACGCTTCTCAGTATACTCGCTTTCGCTCCCATTCTGCGTACTTTTTTGACGTTTCGCCCCAAGATTTCATTTTTCTATGGTCGAAACTAACAAGGGCATAAGGGGTGTTAACGCACCGTCGTTTCACTCCGTTGCGGTCGGCATAGCCGACGACACTGTCTCGCTGTCGAAGCCACTTTCTCCGCTGCGCTCCGAAAGCCCTTACTGCGGAGCTGTCGCTCCTTGCCCTTGAACCGTCCGCAGGACGCTTCTGCGGGTGTCCAACCTGCGGCACAGCCGCATATATTTTTGAGCAATGACATCTGAAAAAATCATAAATATTTATGATAAATATTTAATTCCGCCAATGGCGGACGAGCGCATTACTAAAACAGATACTAAAGAAACGCTTAAAAAGTTCAGCGACTATCTTGAGAATTCAACAATTATTTTTCCGATAATTTCATATTGCTCGGAAGAAAAATTCATTTGACGGCTTATCCCTTTATTCTGAAATATTTTCGCAAGTCCGCTGATTATTTCCGATTGCTCCGCTGTAAGACCCACTAATGATATGGTCTGAGACTTTTCAAGACCCGTCATGTAATCCATGGATACGTTAAAGATTGCCGCAAGCTTTATGAGCGTATCGAGAGTAGGCATCTGAATGTTATTTTCATATTTGCTTATAACTGTTTTACTCAATTCTATTTTATTGGCAAGCTGCTGCTGAGTCCAGTTTTTATCTTTGCGCAGTTCTTTCAATCTTTCTCCAAAATCAAACATTTTGATTCACCTCGTTATAAATGATAAATTTCTTTTATGGAAATTATATCATTCGTCACTTGATATTCTGGCAACTTTATGCTATAATAGTAGCTATAAAAGAAACTCAACGAGAAAAATGTTGAAAAATAATCATCTTTTATGTTTTTTATATTTTATGTAGTAATTTCTCGAAAAATTTTTCAAAATCAGTGAACCTGATGATTTTCTCAATCGTCTTACTTAATGGAGGCGATATAATGGACGAATATAAATACATTCATGATATTCTATATGAATGGTCAAAGGAGCTTAAAACTCCGAAAAAAGCTTTAGGAAGACAACGAAGAACACTATTAAAAATATTTTCAGGAAAGGACAGAAATAAATGTATTGTGAAAAATGCGGTAAAGAAATTTCGGATTACTCGCTGAGGTGCCGATATTGTTCCTCAGACATTACCCCCGATTATGAGTTCCTTACGGCTCAGGCTATTCTGAAGAATAAGGAGGCTTTGTCGGCTCTGTACACGGCAACGTATAAGTCGGCATACTTCGTAGCTTACAGAATGACGTAAAATGAAGACAGTGCGGTTGACATTCTGCACGATTGCTACATAAAGGCGTTTGCAAATCTGTACACAATCGCCGAACCAAAAAAATTTGATAAGTGGTTTAATAAAATAGTTGCAAATAAGTGTCTGGATTATTTGAAACGCCGAAACCCTATGTTTTTAGAGGACGTTTACGGAGAGGGCTTTGAGGAAGAATTGCCTGATGACAGATACGCAAACAATCCTCAGATATATTCTGAAGACGAGGATATAAACCGCATTGTACGTCAAATTATTGAAGAATTACCCGAAGAACAGCGTCTTTGCGTATTGATGTACTATTATGATGAAATGTCGGTTCGGGATATTGCGGAGGAATTAGGAGTTTCGGAAAACACGGTAAAAAGCAGGCTGCGCCTTGCACGTAACCGTATCAGAGCCGAAATCGAGCGTCTGGAAAATAAAGGTTATGAATTTAAAGTTGTTGTTATCGGACCGTTTATTATGCGCTGCCTGAACGATATGGAAACAAATACGCCTGTAAAGGATATAGGCTTTGAAAATATTTATAAAGAAGTTGCCAATGCCGTTCACGGGTCAGGGGCATATCATGCGGCAAATGCTACCAAAGGCGCGGCTCATTCTGCGGTAAGAACAAAAATTATTATAGGATTGATCTGCGGTGCGGCGGCAGTTGCGGGAATCGCGGCGGCTGTTCACTTGATAAACGGCGAGGACGACGCAGAGCCGACTATTGCCGATTCGTCCGTTTCGGATACTACAGCTGATACATCCGCTGAGAATTCCGATGTGACAAGTTCTGTCGCAAGCGAAACAAAAGCTGCCGTTACAAGCGAAGCGGAAAGCGTTACCGATGAATTTTCGGAAGCCGAACCGGAACCCGAGGAGGGCTGGAGAGAAGCATACAGAGAACTGGTGAACGGATATGAAAGTCTTGATTATCACCTTTATTCGGGAAGTTCCTTGCCCGATTTGCTGTCATACGCTCTATATGATATAGACCATGACGCCGTACCCGAACTGATATTCCTTGCAAACGATACGGGAGATTATTTCAGGAATAAAGTCTGCATCGTTTATTCATGGGACGGCAGCAAGGCATACGAACTCTCCAATTTTGGTCTTAATATGGGAAATATCGGCGAATTTTCAGATAGCGAACAATTTGCGGTAACGGAGTTCGATTCATTCAATGGCACTACGACGTACTATAAAATCAGAATCTCCGACGGCGAATTACAATCTGCTAAGGAGTCCGACGTATCAGCCGACAACCTTGGCAGCTACGAAAAAGAAAAATCGTACAAGGTCTTGCCTCAGATAACTCTTATAGGCAGCTCCTATACAGGCGAATCGCTGGTTCCCGACGACGTTACCGAATTGATCGACGACTATGTCAGCGAAAAACCTAAGGAAGAAGAAAAAACCGAAAAGTCTGAAAGCTCCGATAATCTCAACAAATTCATAGGCATGAGCAGGGACGAGCTTATAAACGATTATTTTGAGGGAGAATACGAAGCCGGTCAGATTTCCGGAGGACAAGAACATATTCTTTCGTACAAAAGTCCGTCGAAGTTACCGTACTGTGAGTTTGGATGCTATGACGATCCCGATAAAGTTGATATTATCAATGTGACTGAGGGAGGAAAGCTTAACGACAAGATAACCATCGGAATGACCTACAACGAGCTGAAAGAGGTATGCGATTTCGACATGGCTTACGCTACTTTCACGACATATGACGCTTCTGTCGATGTGACTATCGACGGGGAGAAAAGGCATATAGCCTTTGCACTTACCGATGTCGAAAAGGCGCAGGTCGGACTTAACAATGTGACCGTTGACAATGACGCAGGCGTTCACCAATTTGATCTGAGCGAAATAAATCCGAAAAGCACAATGGGATATTATCTCGGGGGCAAGTGATTATTAATAGGTTCGCCGATTGATTAGTAACATTAAAATTTTCAGGAGGAATTTATTATGTTTTGCAGACAATGTGGAAATGAAATGAACGAAGAATCAAAATTCTGTAGCAAGTGCGGAACTCCGATAAGCGCAAATGCACAGAGCAAGCCCAACTCCGCTCGAACAGGTATACAGACGAGGGAAGACCTTATAAGCGGATTACAGAATGCGATATACCTGATGAAACAGGCGACGGCGCTCAAGGAAAGTAGCGCTGCAACGATTCGTAAGCAGACGACCGGCAGAAATCCTTCCAATGAAATTACGGGCGGTCTGAAAGTCCTTTTTTCAGCGGCGGTAGGATTTGTGGGATTTTTGATAGGTAAGGCAATTCTTGGCTCGATCTGCCGTATGATTTTGAACGGCTTCGGAAGTACGAATAATATGCCTTTGTTGGTGCAGCTGTTTTATTATGTTATCAGTGGAATAATTCCGATTGCTCTCGGCATAGTCGTAGGGGTGTATTTCAACAAAAATATCATTCCTAAGATAAACGAGAAGATTCGGCACAAGAATGTCGAGATCATACAGGCGAATCAGAAGATTGCGGAGTACAATCAATCGATTCGTCAGCAAGCGGACGAGCTTAACCGCAGACTGCATGAGATTCAGCTGAGGTATCAGAATACAGTGATGACGTGGTATCCGCAGAATTACTGCTACATTGAGGCGACGGAATTCTTTCTGGACAGTGTTGTAAATTACCGTGCGGATACTTTAAAAGAAGCGATAAACCTTTACGAGGAATATCTGCATCGCGAAAGAGTGGAGAGGAATCAGGAATCTATGCTGAAAAAGCAGGATCTCAACAACCTGCTTACGCTTGGTTCCGTTATCATGCAGGGACAGGTGCTCAGCGCAGTGCACCAGAATACGGCTGCGGTCAATGACAACACTTCCGCAGTACACGGAGTTGCTTCTGCGGTTGAAGAAAACACGCAGGTGATACGAGAACGACTTTACAGGTGATTTAATTATTTATCGGTTTGCCGATTGATTAATAACACTAAAATTTTTAGGAGGAAATTATTATGAATAAGACCTGTATTCGTTGTGAGAACTGCGGAAACGAATTAAACGACGGCGCAATGTTCTGTAATAAGTGCGGTTCGCCTGTTGTGGGCAGAGGGCAGAACAAAGTCCGCCGCTGTGCAAAATGCGGAAATGAATTGAATGAGGGCGCAATGTTCTGTGCTAAGTGCGGTTTGTCCGTTAGCGCCGTGCAAGCGCCGAGCGCAGTTAAAAAGGGCATATCCAAAAAGCTGGTGGGAATCATAGCGGCTGTTGTCGTTGTTCTGACGGCAGGTATTGCTATTGCGGTAGGTTCGGGCGACAGCGGAGATAAAAAATCCGAATCTGTGCAAACGCATAGTTCGGTAAAAGCGGAAAAAGTCGGGGGCGCTGAGAAAGACAACGATAAAGCAGACGAACCTGAGGGAGTGAATAAAACTGGAGTTTATACTATCAGTGAATATTTCAGAAGCGAAAATCGTGTGATTCTGTATTATATGAGAGAACAAACATTTGACAAAGGCGGAGAAGATGAGACATCATATTCCGCTATGCCCGGAAAAGACGAACCTTGCCGTGAAATATATATTATTGAGGATGGCAAAATGTCCAGATATGAAGGTCGGTCGTTAAGCTTTAAAGATGTTGCTAAAATGAATGACGATGAAATAGTGCAAGCGGTAAAGGAAAAATACACTGCGAAGTATGAGGACAGACCGATTACAATCGGCGTTTTCACTGACGATACCGGAAACAGCGTTGAGAGCGAGGCTGTTGGCATTAACTATAGAGATGAAAACAGAGAGAGTTATACCGATCAGATAGATTTTTTGTATGCAAACCCTCAGACTACGGCTACTGTATATGATTCGACTTATACCGGGTTAACCTCAGTTTCCGGAAATGACTACTGTTATTACTGGTACAGAGGAGACGGTCTGTTCCTAACATTGGACGGACTGGACGCAGAGGGCGTACTTGTTGACCCATCATAATATTCAGTTGGTTATCGGTTCGCCGATCAATTGATAAAACAAAAAATTATTTTTTAGGAGGAATTCATTATGAAAACAAAAATAGCGAAAATGGTAATGAGGATAGTGGGTATAGTGTTGATTCTATTTGATCTTTATCTTTTCATATGCTTTATGACCGAAAATGGCATATCTTCTTTGAGTGGACCTTGTTCATAAAATTGTTTGTTATGATATTGTTTTACGGAATCCCACTGGCTATCGCCATTGTTCTCTTGTACTTCGGATTCAGAAAGCCGAAAGCGTAAGAGCCGAATCGCAAAAATATCACATTCACTGCAAAAAATACACCGGAAATTTTTAGGAGGAATTCATTATGAAAAACAAAAAGGTATTGATCATCGCACTGGCGGCAGTTATGTCTGCTATGGGTTTGGCAGGCTGTGGCTCGAAAACGGAGGAGGACTCAAAAGCTCAGTCCAGAGCGGAAACATCGGCGGCTTCGGAATCCGTCACACAGGAGGACGAGCCGGCAGAAAATACAGACGTTCCCGAAGCTGACATAACGTCCGATGTTCCTGAAACCGATGTAACGGCTGAAATTCCCGAAGAATTAAAGACACTGTTCCCGTTTATATCCGACGACGGTAAGGCTTTGCCGACATATGTTGAGAACGTAAAGGCGATTGACAATTCCGGTAACGCTAAAGTAACTGAGCTTTGTTACGATAATATCGAGGCTGAACTCGACATGGGAAAATTATATCCTATTACATTCTCACAGCCGGGGTCGCTACAGGAAATTGACGGATTTTATGCCATGGAATTTAACACCGAAAGCGAAAATTATTATGTGCAGTTAGCTGACAGTGCAGATACAGATATTGAAGAGGCTGAAATCTACACACCCGGTGTTGAGGAGGTAACATATTTTACTTACGCATATATCGAAAACGGCGATTATATACTTGTTCCTATTATCGCAGGCAACGACCAGTCCGGCTATTACTTTGTTCGCCCCGTTGTCAGAATGCTTGGTTGTGACACGGACGCTCTTGCAGTCCCCGAATCGGGAAAGATCTGCGTCAGCAATTCACAAGTCAACGCATAAAAATACTTATTTGGCATCTTGACAACAGAATATTATAATCACGACCCCGAACTGAACGAAATAAATAAAAATATTAACAGAAAGAAGGAACTTATCATGAAAGAAACTACAAGAAAAATTTTAGTCATCGCAGTCGCCTGTACGACTGTGATGGCAGCGTTCACAGGCTGCGGCAATGTAGATAACAATGACAGCTACACACTGCCCGACGACAACTCAAGCTATGTCGCTGAGAGCACAACCACAGACGATGAAACAGAGTCCACAAGCACATCGTCAGACAGCAGCTCTAAAACGTCTACGACCACGAAGACAACCTCTGAGAGCGACAGCGGCAGTCAGTCTGATTCCAAGACGACTACCACTAAGAAGCCCGGCGACGTTCCTGTTATCGCTCCTGTTGACTCCGACAGCTCAAAATCAGACAGCTCGGAAACGAAAAAGCCTGAGACGCAGTCCCCTGCTCCTGCAACAGAGAAACCTGCAACGCAGACGCCTACGCCTGCTCCGTCACAGCCTGAAACGACTAAACATCAGCACCACTGGAAGAACGTCTACAGAACTGAGGACGTATATGAAGAAAGACCTGTCTACGAGAACAGACCTGTATACAAAGAAGAACCTGTGTATGAAAACAAGCCTGTATATGAAGAAGAACCTATATATCAAAGACACGACTTCTGCTACTGTGGCAGAGATATGACAGTTGAATACAGAGAGTACATCGCATCAGGCGGAACATACTCATGGTCGGACTGGGCAGACTATATATTCTGGGACCCCGACCATTATGTTAACTGTGGCGGATTCAAAACCAGAGATGTCATTGACCACTATGAAAAAGTACAGGTCGGAACCGAAAAAGTACAGACAGGTACAAAGAAAGTCCAGACCGGAACTGAAAAAGTACAAGTTGGAACAGAAAAAGTCAAAGTCGGCACAAAGCAGGTCTATGACCACAAGGAATGCACAGAATGCGGCGCAACAGGTTAACGCCTGTTGCGTCATTGCAAATAAATAACAGCAACATCGGATATATCTGATGCTGCTGTTATTTTTATATCTCAGAACAACAAGCTGAAAACTCTGAAGAAGCAGGCTTTCACAGAAAAAATCCTGCTCATGTAAATAAAAAAAGTCTCATAAATGAACTGTTTTTATGGAGAATCGGAAAGGATTTTTGTGTTTTGAACGTAAATATCGACTTGGCACAGCCGGTCTTTTTTGATAAAATAAATAGCAGGAAAAGAAATTTTCTGAAATTATAAAAAAAGAGGGTTGATACTTTACAGCTATGAAATAAGAAAAATCAGACTTTGGTCAATAAAAAACATCAATATCAGAAATTAATATAAAAGAAAGGCTGATAAATTATGAAAACAGTTCCGATTTGGGAAAAATCAAATTTGACTTTGGAAGAAGCGGCGGCATATTCAGGCATAGGAATCAACAAACTGAGAACTATGACCAATAAGGAAAATTGTCCTTTTGTCCTCTGGATAGGAAGCAAACGACTGATAAAGCGCAGGCTGTTGGACGAATACATCGCAAAAGCTTATTCGATTTGATAATTCTTGACAAAGGGGCGGCAATCTGATATAATTATCACATTAGAACAATGCCCCTTTTTCTGTTTATGAAAGGAGTATTTTACATGGCAGAAAAAGGACATACAAAGAGAAAAGATAAAAACAGAGTAGTTCTTCGCAAAGGCGAAATTGAAAGACCTAACGGTACTTACCAATATAGGTGGACTGACAAGACAGGCGGGCGAAAGAGCGTTTATGCCAAAACTCTCGACGAATTGAGAGAAAAAGAGCAAGACATTCTCAAAGACCGGATAGATGGCGTAAAGTCCGAAGCAAGGACAATGACCGTCAACGATGTTTACGAGATGTGGATAGAGTTGAAACGCGGTCTTAAAGACAATACGTTTTGTAATTACAAGTATCTGTATAAGACCTTCGTTTACAATAACTTAGGCCAAAAACGCATATCTGCATTAAAGAAAAGCGATGTTAAACGCTTTTATAATTACTTGGCAGACGAACGCGGGTTACAGGCTTCTACGATTGACGGCGTTCATACAGTATTACATCAGGTATTAACACTAGCTGTTGACGATTGTCTTCTCAGAAATAACGTTGCGGATAACGTGCTTAAAGAACTAAAGCAGTCTCATATTTTCAAGACGGAAAAGAGACGAGCTTTGACGGTCAAAGAGCAGGACTTGTTTTTGAATTTTCTCAGAAAAAATCATACGTATAGTCACTGGTATCCGATATTTGCAGTCATGCTCGGCACAGGACTGCGTGTAGGCGAGGTTACGGGACTAAGGTGGTGCGACATTGATTTGGAAAACTCCGTAATAAATGTTACGCATACGCTTGTTTACTATAATCATGCCGAAAACGGCTGCTATTTTAATGTGCATTCGCCGAAAACCGAGGCAGGCAAACGTTCAGTACCCATGCTGGATTTTGTGAAAAAAGCATTTATGGACGAACGTAGTTATCAGGAAACGATGAACATTAAATGCGTCTCAGAAATCGACGGATACACGGATTTTATCTTTGTGAACAGATTTGGAAACGTTCAGCATCAGGGAACTCTGAATAAAGCAATAAAACGCATTATAAGAGACTGCAATGACGAAGTGCTTTTACGTGAAGAAAAAAATCCTGTACTGCTCCCGAATTTCTCATGTCATACGCTTAGACACACGTTTACAACCAGAATGGTAGAAGCTGGCGTTGACGTTAAAGTGGTTCAGGACGCTCTCGGACATGCGGATATTTCGACAACACTGGGTATTTATGCTGACGTAACAAACGAACACAAGAAAAATGAATTTAAAGAATTAGACGAATTTCTTAAGGGTTCATCGGGTTTAACGGCTTAAGCCACTTACGCCTAAACTTAAGCCAATCGAAACAAGATTCATAAAAATCTGTAAAGAATTATATTTTTACAAGCTTATAAAAACCCCCTGAAAAAGACGAATTTCTTAAGGGTTCATCGGGTTTAACGGCTTAAGCCACTTACGCCTAAACTTAAGCCAATCGAAACAAGATTCATAAAAATCTGTAAAGAATTATATTTTTACAAGCTTATAAAAACCCCCTGAAAAAAAGGCTTTTATGCACTTGAGCAGAGATGTGAATTTAATATTTTTGAAATCCCGACGATGAAACCTTTACCGAGCGAAAAAGGCTAAAAAGCCCGTATTTATGCGGGTTTGCGAGGTTCGACGAAGCCGAAAATCTTACACCTTACACCAATCGGTGCAGGAAAATGTGCAGAGGCAAAAAAATCGCATAATTTATAGTATGAATGGGCAGTCCTATAGCGGGATTGCCCATTTTCAGAAGAAGCTGATTTTACCTGAGAGAGAAATTTAAAATTCAATCCGAAGGTATAGATGATAATACAGCAGAAAAAGAATTTACAATGATATGGAGCCGTTAAATTCAAAATTTTGAGGAGATATAAGATGTCATTTCAATTAGTTCCGGTAGAACCGGAAGAAATAAAGCAATATAAGTCGGATATGCAGGAAGCCTTTCAAAAGGGATTTGAAGATGTATTCGGGAAAACAGATGCCGTCATTTTGCCTGAGAAGGACATTGAACAGTCGCTTAATGCCGAGGGTGCTGCCGCCTATAAAGCCGTTGTTGACGGAGAAATGGTGGGTGGTGCTGTTGTTGTCATAAATGAGAATACACAACACAACCATCTTGACCTACTGTTTGTAAAAAACGGAATTCAGGGCAAGGGGATTGGAAAAAAGATATGGTTTGAATTGGAGCAGATATATCCGAACACAAAAGTATGGGAAACCTGTACGCCTTACTTTGATAGGCGTAACATTCATTTTTATGTGAATGTCTGTGGCTTTCATATCACGGAGTTTTTCAATGAGAAGCACCCTATGCCTGACACCCCGGATGATTTTGTTGGTGATGGCAACGAGGGAATGTTTGAGTTTGAAAAACAAATGCGTTAATAAAAATCCAGTTTATCAAGCCCTTTGAGAGAGAAGAAATCTTTTCTCAAAGGGCTTTTTCTGTTTCCATATACATTCGCAAACTACAAATAAAAGCCGAAACTTCATATAATTTAATCAGAGAAGAAGTGGAGGTTTTGGTATGAATAACAGTTTATCGGCAGTCCACCCTGAGCTGGTTTCGGAATGGTCGGAGAAGAACCTGCCTTTAACGCCGGACAAGATTACATATGGTTCAAATAAGCTGGTATGGTGGAAAGCTGCCTGCGGTCACGAGTGGCAGACAAGCGTTAAGGCTCGATCCAGCGGCGAAAAATGTCTCATCTGTTCAGGCGCAAGAGTCGTGGAGGGTATAAATGATTTGGCGACGGTAAAGCCGGAGCTTGCGGCAGAGTGGTCTAGAAAAAACAAAGACTTAAAGCCAACAATGTTAACGGTCGGCTCTCATAAGAAAGTGATTTGGAAAGGAAAATGCGGTCACGAGTGGATAGCTACTGTTAAAAGCAGAGCGATAAGCGGCACAGGCTGTCCGTATTGCTCACACAATGCAATCTTAGAAGGCTTCAATGACCTTGCTTCACAAATGCCGGAGATAGCGGAGGAATGGTCGGAAAAGAACGCTCCCTTGCTGCCTAATCAGGTTACAGCGTTTGCCAACCATAAGGCGTGGTGGAAATGTAAGAAGTGCGGCAACGAGTGGCACACGCTGATTTCCACTCGCTCCGGCGGCAGTAAATGTCCCTATTGCAGCGGACAAATTCTGTTGAAAGGTTTTAATGATTTTGCCACTACCCACTCGCAGCTTGCAGATGAATGGTCCAATTTTCTGAAACCTGGACTTTTGTATATTTTTTGATCCATTTATGCAGCGTGGAACTGCTCATTCCGTATTCTTTGCATATCTGCGTACTGCTTTTTCCGGATTCATACAAGCTTACTATGCTTTGCTTGAATTCCTCTGTATACTTGGTGTTTTCCATGTGTTTCTCTCCTTTTTTTATTATTATTATACCATCTTTCACTTTTTGCTGTCCACTTTTTTAGTATAGCACCAAAAAACTGAATAACTGGCAGCCTGTTCAGAAAGCATGAATAATCAAAAAACTCCGATACCCGTTTTTATACTGAGCGTCGGAGTTTCTTTTATGAGATTTCGGAGACGAATGTCGGTTTCTATCTTCCAGATAAATCAGGTCGCCATACTCATTTGATTAGGGGCAGTTATTTTTCCTTGGTAGCTGTCTTTACCTGTTGTTATACTGCTTTAAAAGTAAACAATAGGAACAGCAGAGGGTCGTTAGTTGACTTTTTTCTATCAAAGTGATAATATTATCACATACGCAGAGGGTTCCTATCTTTTGCTACGCTTGCGATTCCTCTTTAAAATATCATGTGCATTATTCTGGTTTGGATTTTTTAATAGAAAGAGTCAAAAAACCTTGTGAATCATAAAAAGGAGAAAAATAACAAATGAAACGATTATTTTTACTGGAAGATGATCTGAGTTTAATTAACGGACTCTCTTTTGCTCTGAAAAAGCAGGGGTATGAAATAGACATTGCCCGCACCACATTGGAAGCGGATACGTTATGGGCTGACGGAAAATACGATCTGGTTATTTTGGATGTATCGCTTCCCGATGGCTCCGGCTTTGATTTCTGCAGGAAGATACGCCGGACTTCAAAAATACCGATCATGTTCCTTACTGCGGCTGATGAAGAAACGGATATTATTATGGGGCTTGATATTGGCGGAGACGATTATATTACAAAGCCATTCAAATTAGCCGTATTCCTGTCGAGGATTAACGCATTGCTACGCAGGAGCGAAAATTTCAGTACCGCTGTCACGGAATTGAACTCTAACGATATCAATATAAAACTTCTGAAAGGCGAGGTTTATAAACAAGGCCGGCAGATTGACCTGACAGCCAGTGAATATAAACTGCTGTGTTTATTTCTGGAAAACCCGGATCAGATCCTTTCCCCCGAACAGATTTTAGGAAGGTTATGGGATTGTAATGAAAGCTATATAGACAACAATTCCCTTACCGTATATATCCGCAGGCTCCGCACAAAGATTGAGGATCATCCGGGAGAACCCAAACGGATTGTCACGGTACGCGGCATGGGCTATAAATGGAATACGGCAGATTGAGGTATCAGATGAAACTATTTATAAACCGAAAAATCAAAATCCTTTTTGGCAGTATCTTATCGTGTGCTGCTGGTTTTACACTGATTTCAGCTCTGATGGCAGTATTTAAAGTGAAAAATGCATCCTTTTACATCTTCATCTGCGGTCTGTGTATGGCGGCTGCCATCCTGCTGTTCTGCTATGGATATTTCAGGGATCAGCATAAAATGATGGAAAATGCCATAAGGCAGATTTCAGAATATATAGCCGGCAACAAAGAAGCTTCTATTGCGTGCAACGATGAGGGTGAATTATATCGTCTGTTCCATGAAGTCAATTCGTTGATCACTATTTTGAATGCCCATGCGGAGAAAGAAAAAAGCGCAAAGAAATTTTTGCGTAATACCATATCGGATATATCACACCAGTTAAAGACGCCGCTTGCCGCCCTTAATATTTATAATGGACTGATACAGGACGAAGCAAAAGAGCTGCCGGCGATTGGGGAACTGAGCCGCCTTTCTGAGCAGGAGCTTGACCGTATCGAAACACTGGTGCAAAACCTTTTGAAAATTACAAAACTGGACGCAGGTACGATTGTATTAGAAAAATCATCGGAAAATGTATCTGAGATTGCAGAGGATATCAAAAAACATTTTCAGTTCCGTGCCGAGCTGGAAGAGAAGGAAATCCATTTATCGGGGGATAAGGAAATCTATTTTTTATGCGACCGGAACTGGATAATAGAAGCAATTAGCAACCTTGTGAAAAATGCCCTTGACCATACAGGGAGAGGCGACACGGTTTCCATAGAATGGCGGGCATTTGCTTCCGGTGTACAGATTGACATAAAAGACAATGGCAGCGGTATTCATCCGGAAGATTTATACCATATTTTTAAACGGTTTTACCGGAGCCGTTTCTCGAAAGATACACAAGGTATCGGACTTGGCCTGTCCCTGACAAAAATGATTGTAGAGGCGCATGGCGGGACAATAGGCGTCCGAAGCGAATTGGGCAGAGGTACTGTTTTCACAATAAATTTCTTAATGTAGTTTTTACCGGGATGCAGAACCTCTTATGTTTTGCTTTCCCTACAGAATTGTAGGAAAAGTGTAATGCTGCTGTAGGATTCCTCTGTTATACTTGAGATGATAAAAAAAGGAGGCATTTTACAAATGAATTTATTAGAAGTTAATCATATCAGCAAAACATATGGAAGCGGCGAAGCGGCGGTACACGCTTTAAGAAACGTCAGCTTTTCCGTTCCAAAGGGAGAGTATGTGGCAATCGTAGGGGAATCCGGTTCCGGTAAAAGCACACTGCTCAATATGATTGGAGCCCTTGACGTGCCAACTTCCGGCAAGGTGACGATTGGCGGTAAAGAAATATTTTCCATGAATGACCGCAAACTCACCATTTTCAGGCGCCGGAATATTGGTTTTATCTTTCAGGCGTTTAACCTGATTCCGGAACTGACCGTTGAGCAGAACATCATTTTCCCCGTGCTGTTAGACTATCAAAAGCCAGATAAAAAATATCTGGAAGAACTGTTGGCTGTTCTAAATCTGAAAGAACGGCGGAACCATTTGCCCAGCCAACTGTCGGGAGGTCAGCAGCAGCGTGTGGCAATCGGACGTGCCCTGATTACCCGCCCTTCCCTGATTCTTGCCGATGAGCCTACGGGAAATCTTGACACACAGAACAGCGGCGAAGTTATTGCCCTGTTAAAAGAGGCGTCAAGGAAATATGAACAAACAATCGTTATGATTACCCACAGTCCTGCCATTGCGCAAACCGCAGACAGGGTTTTGAAAGTATCGGACGGAGTGTTGGAAGATTTGGGGAGGTGCGTGGAATGAAACATCATACCATGAAAAGCTATCTGAGCCTGATTCCCATCTCTGCCAAAGTGCGCCGCCGCCAGAACCGTATGACGCTTCTATGCATTATCCTTGCCGTATTCTTAGTGACTACCATATTCAGTATGGCAGATATGTTCATGCGTATGGAGATGGCAAGGCTTTCGGAAAAGCACGACCAGATATTTACCTTTCAAACCATTCTGGATACGGATATGGGGCAAAATCTGTTCCTGATTGCCGGAGCGCTGTTTTTATTGATTCTCATTGCCGGCGTGCTGATGATTTCAGGTAGCATCAATAGTACGGTGGCGCAGCGGACAAAATTTTTCGGAATGATGCGCTGTATCGGTATGAGCCGTAAACAGCTTGCTCGCTTTGTGAAACTGGAAGCCCTTAACTGGTGTAAGACGGCGATCCCGGTCGGCATTCTATTGGGAACCGTCAGCACATGGATTCTGTGTGCGGTTCTAAGGTTTATTGTCAAGGAGGAATTTACCGCCATTCCCCTTTTTGGAATCAGCCTGATCGGTATGATCAGCGGCGTCCTGATGGGAACGGTCACGGTGCTGCTTGCGGCAAGGGCTCCTGCGAAACGTGCGGGCAAGGTATCCCCAATCATGGCAGTTTCAGGGAACGGAAATGAAACAAAGGAGGTTCGCCGGAGTGTTAAGACAGGACTCTTTTCTATCGACACGGCTCTTGGGGTCCATCATGCCAAATCTGGGAAAAAGAACCTTTTCCTGATGACCGGATCTTTTGCCCTGAGTATCATTCTGTTTCTGACATTTACTGTCCTATTGGATTTTGTGGGTTATCTGCTCCCTCAGTCTGCCAGCGCTCCGGATATCACGATTATCAGCGCAGACAGTGGTAATAGTATTCCAAGTGAATTCATGGATACCGTTCGGGATAGTAACGGTGTTGACAATCTATTTGGGCGACGCAGTTTATTTGATGTCCCGGTCCAGGTGGGCCAGGAAAGCATCTCGGCGTCGGTTGATTTGATTTCTTACGGTGATTTTGACCTTGAAGCATTGAAAAAAGACAATTTGCTGAAAAAAGGCAGCGACCTTTCCAAAGTCTGTGGGAATAACGATGGCGCTCTGATTATTTGTGATGAGAATACGCCCCTTGCAGTTGGCGACTCCATACGGCTGCAGGAAGAAAATCTGACCATAGCAGGGATGTTGAAATATGATATTTTTAGTGGAGACGGACTTTCCCATGGCAAAATCTCAGTTATTGTATCAGATGAAACCTTTACACGCCTTACTGGCATCACCGGTTATTATATGGTTTTGGTACAGGCGTCGTCAGATATGACGGATGTGGACATAGCTTCCATTCAGGATAAGTTGGGTGAAAACGGTGTATTGAAGGATCAGAGAGATCAGAAAACTACGGGTACTTATGTCGCATTTGTATCATGTGTTTATGGTTTTCTGGCGATCATTGCGCTGGTTACCGTGTTGAATATTATGAACAGTATTTCGTTAAGCGTAACTGCGAGAACAAAGCAGTATGGGGCGATGCGGGCCGTAGGAATGGACACCAGACAGATCACAAAAATGATTTCCGCCGAGGCGGTTACCTATGCGCTGTATGGCTGTGTGATTGGATGCATTATGGGACTGCTGATTGAAAAAATGCTTTTTGATATTCTGATCCAGGGTCATTTTGCCTATGCCGTCTGGTCATTGCCCGTTTCACGGCTTCTGATTGTAGTAGGATTCGTCCTGGCGGCGACATTTGCTGCGATTTACGCGCCGTCCAAGAGAATGCGTCATATGGCAGTGACAGAAACAATTAATGAATTGTAAAAGGAACAATGTAAGTGCAAAGGAGAATGCAATATGATACGAAAGTTAATTGTTGCAACGGCGTTTGTCTTGCTGATAGTCACCCTTGCCGGATGCGGTACTGATTTAGGAACCGGAATGATAAAAGAGCTGAAAGATAATGAAGATGGCATCCGCCAGGAACTGGGTGAATTGTGGAACGGCTTCTTAGAGGAAGCCAATGAATGGTCAGAGTCATTTGCTACCCATTCTATAACAAATGACCATGATTTAGTTGGAAGTCGGGAAAAAGGTATTGATAATTATGTTGGGACGTATAAAGCTGATTATAAGGACTTTGACGGAGAAGAGTATATTTTTGGCGGGACATCTCTCAAACGCCAGGAAGGGAGCGATTTAAAAGCAACTTATTCCCTTGCCATTCAGTCCGGAAAAGCAACCCTGTGCTGGATGGAAGGGGATAACGAGTTTGTGATCGCAGAGGTTTCCGATGCTGGCACATATGAATTTACCATACATGCGGGAAAAAATTTTATTGTACTGAAGGGTGAAAATTTTACAGGAATCCTGACTCTGAATGTCGAAGAGAACAGCCCCAAAGGAGATTAAAGCCAAATGATAAAACTGATTCTTCTTATATTACTGTCCCTGCTGCTTTTGCCGCTTATTATACTTATATTTTTTGTTGACATAAAATGGATATTGGGATTTATAGTCTTTCTTATAATTCTAAAACTGCTAAAAAGAAGATAAAAGATATCAGGGAAACGGCATAGCCTGCAAGCCATGCCGTTTCCCAAAAACATTTTTGATCATGCTGTTTTATTGATCCACCCTTAATAGCAGCTTTTTTGAGGGCTTTCATTCGTATTTCCATTCTGAAAGCACCAACAGAAAACCGTCGATTGACTTTTTACTATCGTTATGATAATATTATCATATATTTAAGTGGGAGGATCGATCATGACGGATAAAATTATGGAGTGTATTACAAACCCGGTAAAATGTAAATTACTGCTTGAAATATATTCAAAGGAACAGGTAACTGCAAAGCATTTATCAGATACTCTTGGAGATATTCCGCAAGCTACTTTGTATCGTAATTTGAAAAAGATGCTGAGCGATGGGATTTTGAAGGTGGTCGAAGAAACTCAGATACGCGGTACAGTAGAAAAAACATATGCGCTTGCTTTTAACTTCAATGAAGATTTTGAAGCGATATTAGCCGAAAACTCCGGGACAGTTTATATGCAGGTGTTCACGCAATATTTTCTTGGATTTGCAAAACAATTTCGGGAATATTGTAAATCTCCGAATATCAATATCAAAAAAGACATGTCGGGCTTTTCTCTTTCACATCTTTATTTATCAGACGAAGAATTGACGGAACTTATAAAAAGCATTTCAAATATAATCCACGCTGCGGAAAAGAATGAACCAAAATTAGGGCGGAAATTACGGACGCTTGGGTTGATTGTATCCCCGCCGGAAAACTCAAAATAAATGATTTTCTGCTTCCCCTCAAAATGGAAGCGGATTTCTATTGACTTTATATTATCATTATGATAATATTATCTATATGAGGATATAGGTCATATTGTCCTCAAAACGATAAAACAGAGAGGAGCTTTCCTATGAGCAAAAAACAAAAAATCATGATGCTGGTCCTTACTTTGGTCACGTTGATTGGCGTGCTGGCGGTGTTTTTCTTTCTTCCGGACGAGATACCGCTGCATTTTGGAGTAAAGGGAGCGAGCAGCGTCGCAAGTAAGTATTTTTTGCTGGCCTTTGTGCCTGTTCCGGCTATCCTGTATTGGGCAATCTGCCGCAAAATGAAATAATGGGGAGGACTACTATGCAATCCGTATTGGAAATCAAGAATTTTACAAAAGAATATTACCAGGGCAAGAAAGCGGTGGATAACCTTTCCCTATCCGTTATGCCCGGAGAAATTCATGGCTTTATCGGGCATAACGGAGCCGGAAAAACTACAACCATCCGGGCTGTTGTCGGTGTCATGGGCTTTGACGAGGGCGAGATTTCGATTGCCGGACACTCTGTAAAACAGGAACCGGTCACCTGCAAGCTTCTGACCGCCTACATTCCCGACAACCCAGATCTGTACGATTATGTCACGGGAATTCAATATCTGACCTATATGGCGGATATGTTTTCCGTTGGCAGAAAGGATCGGGAAGAGCGGATAAGAAAGTACGCGGAGCTTTTCGGTATCACTGACAGTTTGGGAAATCTGGTCAGCTCTTATTCCCATGGCATGAAACAGAAACTGGCTTTAATCGGAGCTTTTTTACATGAGCCGAAGCTGCTTGTATTGGACGAACCCTTTGTGGGGCTTGACCCTGAAGCTGCTTTTCATCTGAAAGAAATCATGAGGGACTTGTGCAGTGGGGGAAGCGCCATATTCTTCTCAACGCATGTTTTGGATGTTGCGGAAAAGCTATGCGATAAAGTTTCTATCATCAAGCAGGGGAAATTGATCATAAGCGGAAACATGGAAGCGGTGCGTGGTTCCGGGAGCCTGGAGGATGTTTTCATGGAGGTTGTGGAACATGAAAAATAGATATTTGCTTCTTTTGAAAATGCAGCTTTACAATCTGTTTGGCATGAACCGTATTCTTCATTCCCATAATAAAAAGGAAAAGCAGCGTGGTGCGGCTTTGGGGCTGTTTGCCATATTCGCTGTGGGATTGATGATTACATACAGTACAACAATCAGCGTCGGTCTGGCGGGTATGGGGGCCGTAAATATCCTTCCGACCATTTCAACGCTGATATGCTCGTTAATCACGTTGATACTTACTTTTCTGAAATGTTCTGGCGTCCTGACTGGGCTACGCGATTACGATATGGTCATGTCGCTTCCAGTAAAAAATTCGCAAGTGGTATTAAGCCGGTTGACAATGGTTTATCTGACCAACCTTTTAATAAGCATGATTGTAGTGCTTCCCTCTGTTGTAATTTATGGAATAAATGCAGAAGCGGGAATTTTCGGAACCATTATGTTTTTTCTGTCCTTTTTCTTTCTGCCTGTAATTCCTATGATTATTTCCCTTGGGCTTGGTGTTTTGATTTTTGCTGTATCTTCCCGGTCAAAGCACAAAAATATCTTTTCATTGGTATTAAGCACGCTTGTTGTACTGTTGATCGTGGCTGCTTCTGCCAAAGCGCAGAGCATGGATACGGGTGAAATTTTGAATATAGGGATTTTGTTTTCTAATATGGCAAACAAACTCTATCCTCCGGTTGCGCTTATCTCAAAAGCAGTAGAACAACAAAATGGGCTGTACTTTTTAGCCTTCGTCGGAATGTCTGTTTTCATCAGCGTCATCTATACAGTTATAGTGGCGCATTTTTACCAGAAGATGAATACATCGGCGCATCATCATTCTTCTGCAAAAATGGATGAAAAACTTTTACAGGTTTCCTCTCCGCTTAGAGCCATGTATAAACGGGAATTTGACCGATACTTTTCCTGCACCATTTACGCACTTAATTCTACGATTGGAATGGTGTTGCTGCTTGTTGTATCTCTGTTACTGATGTTCGTCAGCCCTGAGCTGGTGGAACAGCAGAGCGGCATTGTTGGTCTTGGTCAAATAGTGCGGCAGGTGCTTCCGTTGGTCATTGCGGTATTTGTTACTATGACGTCTACCACATCCGCGTCCTTGTCCTTAGAGGGGAAAAACCGTTGGATCATGTGTTCTGTTCCTGTACGGGCCATTGATATATTTAACTCTAAAATAGCGGTCAATCTGACGGTTATTTGCCCCTTTGTGCTGATAAGCGCTATTTTATTAGGCTTCAAAATGGAGGTTTCTTTCCTGCAGGCAGTTCTTTTGTTCATCGTTCCGGCGGTCTATGCTTGCTTCATATCCGTTTTGGGAATGTATATGAATGTGAAATTTCCAAAGTATGACTGGACGAGTGAATATTATGCGGTAAAGGGGGGTGCCATTTCTGTTCTGGCAACAATGGGATCAGGTATGTTAAGCAGTTTAATACCTCTGTTTGTTTGCATTGCTTTTCGGAATATAAGCAGTTTGCTCATGGCGGTAACTTCTGTTTTGTTATTGACAGTTTCTTTCCTGCTATACCGGAAGCTGCAAGCAATATCAGCTTTATGAGATATGAGAAAACTACCCGCAGAGATTTTATTCCCTGCGGGTAGCACTAAAATGATTCCGCTGGCAGGCATAACTCTACCTTAAAACCATTGTATTCACTGTGACTTATGATTACTTTGCCGTTATGAGCCGCCATGATTTGCTTAACAATGAGTAAGCCTAAACCGTGGCGTTGTTCAGTTGTTTTTTCATCGCATACCATATAATGCGGAGTATTGTTCAGTTTTTCAATTTGTTCATCTGTTGCACCTATACCATCATCGGCAACAACGACAGTACAAACATTATCTTCAGATATAACACGAACGAAGATATGACAGCCTTGTTCATTATGATTCATGCTGTTCTGAATCAGATTGCTTACTGCTCGCTTAATTAAGTCTTTATCAATACACACAGGACAGGAGGTTAAGTTTTCGTCCGTTTCCCATTCAATCGTGTACTTTTCATCAATATTCATATTGATGAAATCGACCACAACCTGACGGATAACAGCAATTAAATTTTGCTTTTTAGGGTTAATTGGCTGCATATTATATTCCAGCTTGGAGGCAAGATTCAAGTCGTTAATTAGGTTTCTCATTCGCTCACTTTGCCGTACAATAACCGTGGCTTTTTTGCGGTTATCTTCTGATAGCTGCATATCGTTTTCTAACTGTCCGGCATATCCCATTACCATTGACAGCGGTGTTCGTATGTCGTGGGATACCCCTGCAATCCAATTTGCTCTTGCGGTTTCTTTTTTGCGGAGCTGTCTGTTTTGCGTTTGCAAAATATCTGAGGTCTTGTTAATGTTTACCGCAAGCTCGGATAAAAGCCCTTTTTCTCGGAGATGGACTTCTTCATTCGTAGACAAAGCCTGTATTCCGCTGACTATCGGTTTCACGGATTTTAACAGCTTGGAATTGGCAATCACATAGATTATAAAAATCAAGGCTATATTGATTGCTAAAACAGAAAGAACCGTTTTGGGCAAGTTGGCAATTAAATTATAATCCCAACTCGGCCACATATGTTTCCAAAAACTGTCTTTCGGATAACCGAGAACCACAAGTCCATTTTCTGCCTCGCCTGTAAATGTGGGGTATCCGTCTATATAGCCACGGGTAAGGTTCGCTATATCTGAAACGGTGTATGACATAGGTACGGTTTCGGGAAGATTATCCGTTTGCCATACAACATTCATTGTTGCGTTATCAATAAAAATTGCCCAACCATTCGTATTTTGGAGTTCAATTTCTATATCTTCGGTCAAAACATATCCATTATCATCCTGCAACAAATTATCGGCAACTTTTTGTGCTGTCATCCAAGGGGAACTGTTTGGTGCTTGGTTGAGCGTATATATCACCAATAAAGCAAGGTTTAGAATAATGAGCAGCACCGAGGACAAGAGCATAATACCGACAAAGCGCCGGATTAGTTTCGGTACGCTTTTCATATTATTTGCCCTCCACAATGAGTTTGTACCCAAGTCCTTTAACCGTTATTAAAGAAACAGGCTGGGAGGGATTCGCTTCAATTTTTTCTCTGATACGGCGAATATGTGCCATCAGCGAATTTTCATAGCCGAAAGGATTATCGCCCCAAGCTGCTTCACACAGTGCGTCGATCGTAACGATTCGTCCTGCGTTTCGATATAAAGCAGAGAGGATGTCGTGTTCTTTTGCCGTAAGAGGAATATACTCTCCGTTTTTTATGATCTCTGCACGCTCAAAATCAATTTCGCTGTCATGTAGTTTCACAAGGGGATTATCGGCTTTATAACTCCTGCGAAGAATGGCGCTCACACGAAACAAAAGCTCTTTTGGCAAAAACGGCTTTACAATATAATCGTCTGCACCAAGACCAAAGCCACGGAATTTATCGTCATCCTCGCCACGGGCAGTTAAAAACAACACAGGATAATCAGCCGTTTTTTTAATCCGTTCCATCAGATCAAATCCACTCCCGTCAGGGAGCATTACATCAAGAATGGCAAGCTCAGGTTGGTAAGTTTCAGAAATAACAATCGCTTCAGCCACCGTTTTTGCCGTTTTGATATTTTGAAATCCGTCCTCATTTAAGATAGAAATAACCATATCTAAAAGCTCCTGCTCATCATCGACAAGCAAAATGCGTTTTTGCTTCAAGTAATCAAAGTCCATAGGTCTACCTCCTTTATATTTCTTATTATACCATAGAAATGTGTCATTTTCTAATATACGATGAAATGTAAGGCAAATGTAAGGACACGAGAAGGTTAGCACAAGGTTGATAAATTATAATGTACTTGCAATGATGAGAAAGGAGCAAAAAAACAATGAATATCATTGAAACTCAAAACTTAACGAAATCGTATGCGGATTTTACAGCGGTTTCAGGTATCAATCTGCATATTCCGAAAGGTGCTGTCTATGGCTTTCTCGGTCCGAACGGAGCCGGAAAGTCCACTACTATGAAAATGTTTTTGGGGCTTACCAAACCGACAAGCGGCTCGTTTACGATTGACGGAAAAAAGTATCCCGATAACAGAGTGCAAATTCTGAAAGAAATAGGCTCGTTTATTGAAGCTCCCGCCTTTTACGGAAACCTAAGCGGTGAAGAAAATCTCGAAATTATCCGTAAAATATTGGGACTTCCCAAATCCTCCGTAGCGGAAGCTCTTGAAATTGTGGGGCTGACGCAATTTAAGAAGCGGCTTGTAAAAAAATATTCCCTTGGAATGAAACAGAGGTTAGGTCTTGCAAGCGCCTTGATTGGAAAACCGCCAATCCTCATTTTAGATGAGCCGACAAACGGACTTGACCCTGTCGGTATCCACGAAATCCGAACGCTGATCCGTTCTTTACCTGAAAAGTTTGATTGTACCGTTTTGGTATCGTCGCATTTGCTGTCCGAAATAGAACTAATGGCTGATACCATTGGTATCCTGAATCACGGGCATTTGCTGTTTGAGGGAACACTCGATCAGCTTAAATTCAGTGCAGCGTCACAGGGCTACCCTACGGATAATTTGGAGGATACATTCCTTGCCTTGATAGATGCTGACAACGGACAAAGAGGTGGGGTACGATGAGCGTTTCTTTGGAATGTAAAAAAGCAAAACGAACTGGCTTTTTACCGGCGTTTTTCGGCGGTGGTATTTTAGCCGCAGTTGTTCCTGTTATCAATATGGCTGTCCGTTCGGAAATGTATCTTAATCTGCCGGGAAACCCAATACAAATTTTGCTTGACGCAAATTGGCAGATGATGACAATGCTGAATGTGCTGCTCGTTGTAGCCGGAGCATGTCTTTTATATCATACTGAATACGCTGACAATGCCATGCAAAAAATGAAGTCTTTGCCCATTAGAGAAAGTTCCATTTTCTTAGGCAAAACAGTTTTGACAATCTTTATGAGCCTTTTTGTGCTTGTAATAGAAGCAGGTGCAGTCACATTTTGTACCTATCATTGGTTTGAAATCGGAAATGGTTTTTTCGGTGAACTGTGCAAATACTTCGGGTATTCATTTTTGCTGATGTTACCCTGCATTATCCTGTCACTTCTTATTGCGGAAGCCTGCAAGAATATGTGGGTATCTCTTGGGATCGGTGTCGTCTGCGTGTTTACCGCAACAATGTTGCCGACAACTAACTTTGCCCTTTCGCTTTTCCCCTTTGCAATGCCTTTTCAGGTATTTGTGAGTAGCGATGTAACACAGTCAATACATTATATCTATGCGATAGCCGCAGAGCTTGTAGTTCTTGCCTTTGCAGAGCTGATATTTATAAAGGTGAGGAGGTCGTTTGAATGAGCTTTTTATCACTTGTTGGCGTGGAATTTAAGAAAATTAAACGCTCAAAAATACTACTGATCCTCCTTGTTGCGACAGTTATCTTATGGGTACCGTCCATTTTGAATGCTCAAATGAATTTTGATATGCAGGCAGAGGGAATTTCTCCGGAAAACAATTTCTTTATTCAGGGCTTTATGGGGATGTCATGGTTTATGTTCCCAGCAAGTATGGTAGTCGGGACAGTTCTTTTAAGCCAAACAGAAAGAGCAAACAAGGGAATTTTGAAAATGCTTTCCCTGCCAATCAGTACAGCGAAGCTCTGTATGGCAAAGTTCGTCGTTTTGCTTTCGCTGGCAGCCCTCCAAATCGGTATGGCAGTTGGTATGTATTATGTAGGTGCAGCAATAGCCTCCAGTACGCAGAACTATAATTTCATTTTGCAGCCGTTGTTTGTTTTTAAGGAGGCAGGCTTGATATTTGTTGCAGCAATTCCAATGCTTGCATTTTTCTGGCTTTTGTCAGTATGTATTCAGACACCGATTTTTTCTATCGGTATCGGATTGGCTTCGATTGTACCGTCCGTATTGATGATCAATACAAAAGCATGGTTTGCTTATCCCATGTCGTATCCGTTTTTCGTTATCACATCCGAATATGGAAAACTTGCAGCAAATCTTGATACAGCGCAGGTTGAGCTAATACCGTGGATACCTGTCGCTATCCTTATAACAATCTTAGCTTTAAGCTTTTCCTGCCTTCGTTTCGGGCAGGCTGAAAGGAGATAATTATTATGAAAAACAAAATTTTAACTGCTATTAGCACGATTATGCTTTTTGTGCCATGGACAATCCTACCGCTTCGGACTTTCGATTGGGCGTTAGAGTCGCCCGTTACTGAAATTATGATTTCCTGCTATGCGGCGTTTATGATTTTCAGCGGTGTGTTTACAATCGTTTCCTATGTTAAGGCAAAAGCCCAAAACAATTTGATGAAGATTTGCTTGATTGTGAATGGTCTTTATGCGGTTGGCGGTGTTGCAGTATTCGGGATGATGATTTTACCGAAAATTATGTAAGGAGGTCATACAGACTATGAAAAGAACAAAAGCATTTATTTCCCTGCTCTTGGTTTTATGTTTGACAGTTTCTTTTGCGGGCTGTAGTTCCAATCACGATAAAGACAGTTTTAAAGACAATCTTATTGATGGTTGGGACAGTTGGATTCAGTCTTTCAGCAAGCACGCATTGACAAAAGAAAAAGATTTGCAGGGAGAAAAAACGAAAGATGATGACGCCTATACGGGTACTTATGTGGCTACCTATGACGGATTTAACGGAAAAGAATTTATCTTTGGCGGAACTGCTTTGGAGCGTGAAAATGGTAATCACCTACAAGTAACCTATAAACTTACCATAGAGAATGGAAGTGCGGAACTGAATTGGATTGCAGGTAACGATGAATATTCGGTTACGAATGTCGATTCAGAAGATACGAAAGAGTACACCATTTCATCTGGCGATAATTATATTGTTCTCATAGGTGAAAATTTCAGCGGAAGCCTTGAACTGACTGTCAAAGATGCAGAAAACTAAAAAGTACAGAAAATTTGTAGTATATGCCGTAATAGGTATCGACGGTATCCTTATAGGGATATTACTGATACCCACAGGCATTTTCATAATACTTATTTATTGCATTTATAGAATTATAGATCGAATTGTTAGTTGGTGTGACAAATATGAAAATCTATGATTACGCAGAAAGTGAGGTGTTATTTTGAAAAGAATTTTACTTGTAGATGATGACAAAGCCATTAGATATGCTTTATCGAAATTGTTGAGCAAAGAATTTGAGGTTTTGGAATCATCTGGCGTTAGCGATGCATTGAAAAAGCTGGAAACGACTTCTGTTGATCTGATTTGTTCTGATTATAATATGCAGGATGGAACCAACAGGTTAATCCCTGTTGTTCTGCATTATTTCTAAATACAAAGAGAAAGATGAAACTATATTATGAATTATCAAACAATCAAAGAATTCATTAAAAAAATACGGAAAAAAACTGCCCTTAAATGCAGTCAACGAGAACGGCGAAGATATGATTATCGAAGACGATTATACGTCTGGAGAACACGCTTACAAGATAACCACGGTGCAGCATAATAACCGATGCCGCATCAACACTTATTATCAGGATGGCACGTCTGATGAGACGTTTGAAAAATAAGTATCTGATATCATTGTTTCTAAATACGAATAGGAGATGAAAAACAATCATGAAAACAAAATAAGGCTACTGTATGTGCAGTAGCCTTATTTTTTTGCCTATATCGGTGAAATGTTTAAAAATTCACGTATCGAATCATTGACTATTTGTGCAAAATGTTGCATAATATTATGGAGTATATTTGCTGATTGCTAAGATAAAGCATTTAGCAGAAAGTAGTGTATCTATGAAAAAAGCAAGTAACGGCAAAAGCCTTTTTAATGAGATGACTCGTGTTCAGATGCCTGCGCTTGTTCATCTGACAAGGCTTGGTTACACCTATTATGGCAGAATATTCGAGGATATGGCTGATACGGTCTATGATCCCGATAATAATATATTGAAAGATGTATGGTGCTATACTAAAAAAGTGGACAGCAAAAAGCGAAAGATGGTATAATAATAAAAAAAGGAGAGAAACACATGGAAAACACCAAGTATA